>JBDSBS010000233.1:0-12205 GCA_039921435.1 Planctomycetota bacterium
GAGGCGCAGTCGACAGAAACCGTGAGGCAGGCTACGCTGCCCAAGTCGAGCCATCCGTCCAAGCTCTCAACTCCAGGTCACGGCTCCTTGCCTGCGGGGTTGATCGAGTTGGACACACCATCCGCCGACCGGAACGAACAAGGACGATTCTCGCCCGGTTGCAAGCCGGGGCCAGGTCGGCCGCGGGGTCGGGGCAACGTCCTTCGGCAGGCCGTTCAGGAGTCGGTCACGCCTGAGCACTTGGCAACCCTGATGCGCAAGGTCCTGCGCCAGGCGCTCGAAGGCAACTTGACCGCCACGAAGATCGTCTTCGACCAGACCTGTGGTAAGCCCGTCAGTGCCCAGGAGGAGGGTCAACCCTTGGACATCTACCTGCCGCAACTGAAGACCGCCTCCGCCTGCACCGCGGCCATCGATAAGTTGCTCGCTGCGATCTGCGAGGGCACCGTCGATCGCGATGCCGCGAAGCTGCTGGTCGACGTGATCATGGCGCGCCTGAAGGCCATCGAGGTGAACGACCTCGAGCAGCGGCTCACCGAGCTGGAGAAGACCGCCAGCGTCGTCGACAAGAACGGTGGGCATCACGGGCGGCGGTTCTGATGGCGGCCCGCAACACACAGCGTCTGCGTAAGGTAGAGCATGTCGTCGCCACGCTGCCGATCCGCAAGGAGGTGCTCGTCCAGGCCTACACCAACTTCCGCGAAGCTGGCCAGCTGCCCAAGGAACAGCGTGTGTCGGCGGACGTCGTACGCTGCGTGAAGAACGGCCACGATCCGCGAAAGCAACCGCTGTGCTACTCAGACATTCCCGGGCTCGTTGTCGCCCACCTGCACGCTCCAGAGCGGCCGAAGGACGAGGTGCTGGATCTGCTACTCGACGAAGCTGTGTGGGCGCCCGAGCCGTTACGATCTCTGGCACGGGATCTACTCGAAGAATTCGTCGACATGGGAGCTGATGTCACGAAGCCGTTCTTGGCGGAACGCGGCATTCAGGTGCCAGACTTCGGCAGCGCCGCCCTGCACCTGATCGGCTTCCCTCATCGGTTCGGGATGCCGCCGTACGAAGAGCAGGCGGAGCGGCTGTTCGCTCGCTATGCCGAACTGCGCGAACGCATCGACCAGAACAACACGAGGTGGTTCGACGAGGCCCAACAGGCCATCGAGCTGTTCCAGATGTGTGGCGACCTACCGAGGGACGAACTGCTTCGCGACGCAGTGCTGGCCGATGCCGAGCTGTGCACGTTGGTGCGGCACGCCAGGGGCAAGGACGTGAGCGAGCTGATGGCGGCGTTCGACGCGGCCGCGAACGCCAAGGCCGACGAACGCGACGCCGCTATCGCGCAGGTGCAGGCCCTCGTACGGAGCGCCAAGTGAACCTGCGGAACCGCATCGCGCGACTTGAGGAGCGGACTCCCTCGTACGACCCCGTGCATGCATCCTTGATCTGGCGCGCAATGGCCACGATGCCCATGCCCGACGCCGAACGACGAGTCCTGCTCGACCACGCCGAAGCCGTGAACGGCTGGACTCGCGTTTGGCGATCCCGTAGAGCCAATCGGCATTCTGCAAGCCATGGAGGGACCCGCACAGCTGCCCACGCCGCACGCGCGGACCCAGGCGCATGACTGAAGCCGACATGCTCAAACCCCAGCGCCGCGGGGAACGACGCCTCACTGCGGAGATCGTGTACACGACAGCTCAGCTCCGCACGACTCGTCGCATCGCGAACGACCCAAGGAACAGAGACACGGCGGGAATGATGCCAAGAAGGAGAACCATTCCCCCTTCCAAATCACTCGAGCCAGCAGCCATCACGGTGAATGCCACCAGGTGGCCTACTGCTGCGGTTTTCAGAGCGCGCTCCCGACTCAACGTCCTGACCCAATGGTGAACGGGCAATCTGAGGAGCAATACGGCATTTAATACAAATAGGAGTGTGCCGAAGATTGTGGCGGAGGCAACTTCACTCATGAACATGCTCCCTATCATCACGAAGATAATCATGCCTCCGGCGAAGAGAGCGTAGATCGCCGAGAGAATCGCATAGATCTTGCCACCTGGTTCGTCTGGCGGCCATTTACCGCCCAGTGCGATGATCGTGGTGCCCGTTAGGTCCCAGACATCCGCGTTGAGCCGGCTCGTCCGGACCTCTATTCCATTGATTCGGGCCAATGGGCGCAGTTCGACAGGCAGGTTCTCCATCGCCGGCATGGAGGCTCCATCAAGAAAAACCGGGATGATCCTGACTCCTCGTCGAATTGCTGCCGCAACTTCCAGACGAACCCAATCCTTCGGATTGTGGATTCCCGCTCCACCGGCGGCAACCTCGCCGACCCAGCGTTTGCCCATCAAAGCGAGAAGGACGTCGCAACTATCGACGGTGTGTTCTAGCTTCGCCACGAAATCCGACCCCGGCTGGATTCCGAGCACATCCATGAACACCTGACCCTTCGAGAGATGTTCGGTGAGCCGGTCGTGGATGGCATGGCAGAAGCCGGCGGAGTCATCTCGGCGGTAGCTAATGAAGACGTTCTTCTTTGCCATTGTTGTATCCTCCGTTGCTGCCCACTACGGAGCAGCGGCTGCCATTTCCTGTGACGCACACGGGTTGAAGCACAGCCATGACCAGCGGTCAACATGTTTGTCTGCTGCTGTGGCGGTGTGCCACGAGACGAGGTGGGCTCCTGGCGGCAACGAGCGGCAACGCCAGGGGCCTTTTTCATGCAGGTGCAGGCGTGCCGAAGGTCGCATTTCCTTTCGAATCTGACCCCGGCGTGGAGCGCTTCCTGCATGACGCCGCACCGGGAACGGTTCATGCACCAGGACGACCATCAGGGAATGCGACTGGATGTTCTCGGCCTAGTCATGGCTCAGTGTCGCCATGCACCTCCAAGACGCCCTCGGGCAATTCCAAGTTCAGCTCCGCGCCGACGGCCGCAGCGAGCACACCCGCCGGCAATACCAGCGCCACGTCGTCGCGCTGATCGGTTGGCTTGCCAAGCACGGCCGCCCCGCCGACCTCGCGAGCATCACTCCCACCGTCGTCGCCGAGTTCTTCAGCGGCGACGAAGCCAGGCTGAGTGCGAGGGGTGGACCAAAGAAGGCAACGAGCGCGAACGCGCAGCGCACGAGCCTGCGGTGCTTTCTGCGCTGGGCACACGAGTCGGGCCTGACCTCCACCAACGCAGCGCGCCTGCTGAAGCGTGCTCGGTGTGCTCCCGCACCACCGCGAGCTTTGCATGCCGACGAACAGAAGCGGCTCTTGGACGAACTCGCGAACGCACGCGGTCCGGAAGCAGAGCGGGACCGCGTGTTCGTCGCGTTGCTACTCGGCACCGGCGTCCGCCTCGGCTCCGCGCTCGCGCTCGATGTTGGCGACATCGACTTCGCGCACAGCGAGATTGCGTTGCGAACGACAAAGAACAACAGGCCCACCACCGCGTTCGTTCCCACCGGCGTCGCGACGCAGCTGAAGGCGTTCGTTGGCGGGCGTGTGAACGGGCCGGTGTTCCTTGCCGGCGAGCACCGGGTCAGCATGAGGCACATGCAGAGAAGGCTGGCGGGTTGGCTCGCGAAGGCCAAGGTCGTCGGCAAGTCGGCGCACAGCCTGAGGCATGCATTCGCCACGGGGCTTCTGGCGCGGACGGGCGACCTGCGCCTTGTTCAGGCCGCACTGAACCACGCCTCGATCGTCAGCACGACGATCTACACCCAGGTCGACCGGGCGCGGTTGCGGGCTGTGGTTGGTGCGTAAGGAACGGCGCGAGGCGCCCAGACGGCAGCTCTCCACAGGGCGCACTGTTGTCGCCGACCGCACGAACGGATTCCATTTGCATCATGGCGACCGCGGCGCTGCTCATGCGCCCTCCAAAGGGACCTCAAGATGCAACCCAAGAACGAAGCTGCTCGACGAACACCAAGGCCCCTGACGGAAGATGAGCTGAACCGGCTCGGCGCGGAGATCTGGAAGATCAGCGGCGAGTTCGACGTCGCTGCGGCGACCGTGCGGGCGGGAACAGCCAATTCGCTCATCCTGGCGCACGTCCGCGACAGTATGGCACGCGCTGGACGACACCTCCTCGTCCTGATCCGCCACGGCGTGATTGAGAGGCCGACCCAACCGGCGCCATGGCTTTCGTGGTCGCTCCCGTCCGGTTCTCCGCGACCGTGTTTCCGCGAGTACCGCGGCAAGCCACAGCACTCGACATGGCCTCCGAAGCGGGGTGTGTCCGCGCTGGTTCCTGTGATCGATGCGCAAAGACTTGTCTCCGATCGATCTCCGCGCTCGACGAGAGAGGGGAACCCGACCGTGTTTCGACACCGCCATGTCTTCCTCGAGGCGATCGGGTGGCTCGGGCATCGCTGTTACCCGCGCGTCAGCGTCGATCTACCTCATGGTGAAGTTGGCCTGGGCGCGGACGGCGTTCAAGCGGAGGAGTTTGTCCAAATCGTGGTCGACTGGCATGGGCACACGCCGGAGGAGGCCAATCTGTTCTTCTTGTCCGTCGCTCAGGCCGCGTCGGCGGTGTGCCGGCTAGTCGCGGAGATCGTGGCCAGAGCTCCTTGTCGAGACGCCGTTCGAACGGTGCTCGAACCTCGATCGGACCGATCGGTAGCGCAACGAACGCCACTCGAGGTTCTGTACGCGATTCAGGATCTCTGCCTCGACGCGTCGCACAAGAGCGCAGAAGCCGGCGCCGAAGTCCATGACCGCCTCTTCGGCAAGGAGCAGCTGTTCACCGACATCCGGGCGCTCTCCGCACGGCGTCCTGAGTTCGAGAGAATGCCGGTTAGCCCGCTGCCGACCAAACTGCACTTCTTCGCAGCGCGGTCAGGGCACGAGGCGATCGCCAAGTGGTGCGAGAGAGTCGCTGGCATCGCGAGGGCGCGCGTCGCGGATACCGTGCGCTATCGCATCGAACTTGGGCACGCACGGTCGCTGAACGACGAGCCGCTCGTCATCAAGCTGGAACATAAGCTCGACCACGCGCTGGTCCACTTGGCAACCGTGATCTCAAGCGTACTCGGGGACCTCGACGCAGACTTCGCATGGATCGAGTGTGCACTCCGCGGTGAGGATCGACGAACGACCTCCGTGGAGAGCAGGGGCACGGGCTCCGTGAACCCAAGACCGGCTGGGGACACCGCGAGGGCCAGGGTCGATGAGAGCGTAGAGCGAGCATTCGACCTGTTGGTTCACTACCAGAGCCTCTTGCGGGAGACCAACCCGGGCGTCGACGCCGAACGCCGTGCGCTTGCCGACATCGAGGAGGTCCTGCGGCAGTGGCTCCCGTGTGCCGAAACTGCCGGCAACTCCCCCATCGCCGAGGTTCACTCCGTGATCGGCGACCGCGAGGCCGCAGCACGCGTGCTGGCGAACGTCGACCTACGCTCGGCGCGAATCGAATGCCTGCAGGGCACCGCGCGTGCCGCATTTCCCTCGACCCTGCGGCCCTACGAGACCACCGCCAAGTGTCGCGACGAGATTCAGCACTGGCGAGGGCTGCTTCCGATGATCAGGCGGAGGCACGACGGACAGCGCTACGTGGACGCATCCGACCAGCAGGCAGCTCTGGCGGTCGGCCATTGCTGGTCGAATAACCTCGATTCCCGTCCATCGAGACTCGGAGCGTCACTCATCCTGGCAGCCGCTTGCGATGCAGTGGCCACGGCCGCTCGCGACGTCAAAGTGCCTACGGCTGCGATTCGCCCAGCGATGCACCTTGCGCACCGACTCCGCGAGTCACCCGACTGGACGCAAGTCGATGGACCCGACCTCGTGGGCATGATCGACGAACAGGTGGGTTTCGCGCGCGACGTCGGAGTGTTGCTTGCCGAGATCGACCTTGTCTCCGTCGCCGACTTTTCCCACGGTGAGCAACCTGCGAGTGCCGGCACGGCCGCCCCGGTGGCCAAAGCAGAATGGTGTCTATCAACCCATCCGCCGGCCGAGACTGAGCAAGCGATGACGCCAACAGTCCCTGAATCGAGCTACCCGTGCTTTCTCCGCAATGGTGACGGCTGGGAGGTGAGGTTCGGCGGCACTGGTGTCTTCGTCAAGAACGTCGGTGGCATGCAGCACCTCCGAGACCTCTTGATGCGGCCCGGAACGCCAGTGCCGGCCATCGAACTGGACGGCTTGCACGACGGACCGTCAGACAGTCGCCAGGAGATCGCGGGCACTATCGAACTCCAGGCCATTCATTCGCGGTTGGGAGAGTTAGAAAGCGAAATCGGTGACGCCAAAGCCCGTGGAGCAGAGGGTGAGGCTGAGCCCCTACACAGGGAGCGCGAGGCTCTGCGTGCCCAGGTCAAGGAGGCTACTTATGCGGGCGGCAGGCGAGTCATGAAGTCAACTGAAAGCGGCGCCGTCGGACGGGTTCGATCCGCGATCGCCCGGGCCCTCGTGGTCATTCGGAGGGTTCACACCCCACTGTGGGAGCATCTGGACGTCAGCCTGACGGACAAGAGCGGCGCGCAACCATGCTACCGTCCGAGCCCCCCAGTCACGTGGCGGGTCAACACCTAGCCCGCCGCGCCGCGTACGCGGGGCGTACTCGGAATGTACGCGAACGCGCGCTAGCTGTACGTCTCTGCGTGTGTGAGCTATCACACATCCGACGATCGACGCGTTCTTCCCCCGTTCCCACTCACCACGGGTGTCGCAGCCCAGACGCTCAGCACAACTGAACCAAGGCTCGCCGACACCGTCCGCCGCGGCCACGTCTCGCCGCCACCGCTGATCCTGGCCGGCCGGCGTCTCTGGTCCCGCGATCAGCTTCTCCAGGCCGCCGAGGCCCTCGGCTTGCCCGAGCCTGACCTCGGCGCCGCCGCCAACCAGCAGGAGGTGCTCTAATGGGCAACCTCCTCGATTTCTTCTCGGGCGGCGCTGACGAGGCGCAGCCCCGGCTCAAGGAGCTTCGCCTCGGTCAGGAGCCGGCCATGATCATGGCCTTCACCGCCGACGCAAGCGAAGCGCGCCTGCACTGGATCGACGACCCAGCAGTCAAGACCTTCGTCGTGTGCCCAGGCAAGGGATGCCCAGTCTGCCACCTCGGCTCCGACGCGACGAAGGTGTGGCTACTGCCGGTCTACGACGTCGAGGGCCGCGATGTGAAAGTGCTTCGCATCACGATGCGCCTCCAGCCCGGCGGCCTCGGCGCCTGCCTGATCCCACACCTCAACGACAAGGCGATCGCCCAGAAGGTCCTGTTCGTCAAGCGCGACGGCACCAATTACTCCGTCATCGCTCGTCCGTTCACGCCGCTGGCCGATCGCGGGGAACAAGTGGTCGGTGAATTCCTGGCGGCGCAACGAGATGGACTGAAGCTCGAGTCGGCGTTCCGGAGCATGACCGCGGTGGAGCTGTCCGAGGTGCCGCCCATCGCGAACAAGTTAGCGGCACTCGGCAGCTGGAAGGCGCCCGACGCGGACACCGAGGCAGCGGCAACCGGAGACGGCGCGCCGTGACAACGACGCAGGTCGTAACGGAACACGACCTGGAGCACTTCCGGCGCCAGCACCTTGCGCCGGAAGCCCTCCTTCAGATCGTCCAAGATCACGTGCGCGCCCTGGTGCGGCTCGCGGTGGGCGTCGGCAAGAGCCGCGCCGCTGACGCCCTGCTCGAAAGTCCACTGCTGTACGAACTGTTCGACTTCGTCCTCTACGCCGCCCCCGCCTGGAGCATTCTGCGCGAGCGGCGAATCATCCGTGCGGCTGCAACCAGCCAAGTGCCGTGGATGTTGCTGCTGCCCCGGCCGAAGGAGCGCTGCGGAGATTTCGCGGAGCCGTGGAGTGGTTTCGAGGCCCGAGGGTGTTCCACCTACGCGAAGGCGACGCTTTGCCGACAGTGCCAGACGATCGACCCAGGCCCTGAGCCATGCCAGTGGCCGGGGCAGTTCTCGCGCATCAAGGACCACCGACTCCTGTTCTGCACCGAGCAGCAGTTGCTGCTGAATCGCGCGCTCGTGCCCATGGTGCGCGGTCTTGTCGGCGCCAAACGCATCCTCGTGATCCTCGATGAGGCCCGCCTGCTCGACGCCAACTTCGAGATGGTGATCGCGCGCGACGACCTGGACGCGTTCGCGGCGGCGCTGCAGGCTACGCCGGACGTGCAGCACGGGGATGAGTGGCTGCATGCAATCGCCCGCATCCGTGCGTGGCGCACGCCGTCAGCCCTTCGATTGCGCCTGTGCCCATCGCTGCACCGTGACGCGTTCCGAATCCAGAAATCTGGCATCGAAGGACTCGGCGACGACTTCCGATACATCGGCTACGACCTGTCGATGCTGGCCACCAGCCAGCGCGCAGAGCGATGGATCGAAGCCGACAAGTTGCGCTTCATCGCCCGACCGTTCTTGCACTGCCACGTGCTGATGCTGTCTGCGCACCTCAGCGGGGACTACGCCGGGGAACGCCTGGGCTGTGGGCCTCTGGCGTCCCCGTTCGAGAACACCGTCTTCCGGCACACGGGCTCCCGCATCTTCAACTTGAAGAGCAGCCTCGGCGCCGACAAGTACTTCGTCGGCAACCACCGCCAGATCCTCGACACCGCGGCCGTCCTGATCGTGCGCAACATCGCCGAACAGCGTTCGACGGTTCTGGTCAGCCGGAAGAAGTCGAAGACCCTATGCGCCCGCTACCTGACCAAGCGGCTCGCCGCCTGGGGGCTCAAGGTCCGCGTCGTCAGCGAGGACTACACCACGCTGCCGGACATGCCGGACCCCAGGGTCGTGCCCGTGATCCACTACGGCATCCTCGGGGTCAACGACTTCGAGGCCTACGACTCGGCCTACTGCGTCAACGGCTACTACATCTCGTCGCGCGAGCTCGGCCGAGCCGCCCAGTCGTCAACGCCGTCACGCGATCGAGTCCAGATCAGCATCGACTCGAAGCCCGACATGATCCGGCGCGCCCGGGTGACTGAAGGGCCAGATCCGGGCGGCGTGATCGCCCACGTCGCCAGCCTCTACCTGCAGAAGCTTGAGATCGACCCGGTGATCCAAGCCGTGGGCAGGGTGCGGTTCCTGACGCGACCTCGCGAGGTTGCCTTCCTGCAGATGGCCAACCTGGAACCTCACGTCGGCCCCCACCAGGTCGTCGCCAGCCTGGCCGGTTTGCGGGCCGCCATCGGGATCCCATCCGCCCGCGAGATTGACGAAGGGCTCGATCACGCGCGGATCCGCACCTTGCTCGACGGGGGCGCGTCCGCCAAGGAGGTGGCCGGCCAGTTGGGAATGTCCTTGTCCACCGTCCGCCGACGGCTGCGAGGGCGCGTCAGCGTCATTCCATATCTAAGTACTATAAGAAGGGAATCTGACACACCCCCCGGTGCCGGAGGTGGGCAGTGACGGGCCTCTTGCCCGGATGGGAACACCTCGCCGCGCCGCGGCCGGAGCCCAAGGCCAACGTCGTCATCCCGATGCCGATCGACGTGCAGGCCGCCGCTGGGCGCATCCACATCGTCGCCACGCAGCAGGAAGCCAGCAACTACATCGGCATGCTGCAAGCGAGCAACGTCGCGGCGATGGCTATCTGCAGTGTAGCCGAGGCCCGTCGGCCGACGCTGCAACTGCGCTCGGGTGTCGACTACATCGACGTCAAGTCGCAGCGAACCGTCTGCGTGAGCGTGGCGGCGCTGCTGGGCGACATCGGGCACCAAGCCGTCGTTCGGTCCGTGCTCGATGTTCGGCGCCCTGCAGGTGCCTTGGCGTTCGCTGAGGTCCTTGCTCAGCACGTGCCCATCATCGCGCACGACCTCAAGGCGGTCTTGTTCGCGGCGTGGGCACTCGACCTCGACCCCGTCATGCCCAACGTCTTCGACACCGCCGTCGCGGCTGCGAGCCTGCACCTTGGTCGCCACCATCGCCGTGGCATCACCCCCGGCACGGCCTTCGATCGGATCCGAGTCGAGCAGGATCTGCGAAAACAGCACGAGCACCTAATCTCGCTGCAGGGGCAGTGCGAGCACTACCGCCTCGGCTATCCCTACTCGGGGAGTAGGGCCCGCTCGTCGTGCACCCCAGCCGATGCCCCGCTTGCCGGCGCCCTTGTCCAACAGACGGCTGACGACGCCGAATGGACCCTGCGGCTGTACCTGGCCCAGCAGAGCGACCTGTTGCAGGCGGCGCTGCACAGCCACCTGCACACCGTCGAGTTCCCGTTCACCATCGCCAATGCGCGCATCGAGTGGACGGGGGTGCCCGTGTCCAAGCACAGGTTGCGGCAATTGGCCGCCGGGGCGGAGAACGCGGCCGAGCACTACCGCGCGATCCTGCGGCGAAACGGCGTCGACCCGCCTGGCAGTCGAGACCAGTTCCTGAACCTGCTCAACCGCGAAGGCCTGATCGAACACGTGCTTCGCGACGCCGTGCCGAGCACCGAGGACGGCGTACTCGAGCCCATCGAGCACCTGCACCCTGCCATCCGTGCCTTCCGGTTGCACACCCGCTACCAGCGGCTCGCGGGCGAGGAGTGGTTGACTGGTGCGTTGCTCGACGCCGACGGCAGGCTGCATCCCAACCACGTACAGTTGGGCGCCGCCACCGGGCGAAACAGCTGCTCGTCCCCCAACCTCGCGGGCATCGGCCGCATCCTTCGGCCCGTGGTGACGGCACCACCCGGTCGCGCGCTGGTCGAACTCGACTACGCACAGATTGAGGTCGGCGTTGCCGCTGCCGAACACAACGACCCGAACCTCGTCGCGGCCTACCGCTCGGGCGACGTCTACGCCGCCATGGCGCAGCGGTTCTATCGCGGCGAGTTGACGCCAGCCGAGGCCGAGATGTCGGCGGCGGCGTTCAGGAGGCAACGACCAGACCTGCGCGACCGCATCAAGACGTTTGTCCTGGCGGTGCTCTACAACATCCAGCCGCCCAACATCGCAGTGCGGTTCGGGATCTCCATCGCCAAGGCAACCGCCGAGCGCGACCGCTTCCTCGGGCTCTACCCGCAACTACGAGCTGGTCTCGAAGCCGATAGCCAGGTCGGCGCGGCCCGCGGCTACGCCACCATCGTGTCGGGTCTACGACGGCACGTGCCGGCAGGTGCGGCTGGCATGCAGTGGACCCGCAACTTCCTGCGCAACACGCCCATTCAGGGTAGCGCCGCCGTCGTGTTCAAGAAGGCGATCGTTCTGCTCGACGCCGAGTTCACCGGCACCAACACCCAGATCGTGCTGCCAATGCACGACTCGGTCCTGATCGAGTGCGACCGACGGGATCTCGACGAAGTCTGCGAACGCGCCGCCGCGCTGATGCGGCATGCGCTGCGGCACTACTACCCGAAGCTTCAACCGCGCATCGACGTGAACAGGGTCGATGTCACCTGCTGGAACAAGGACGGGCGCAGCGACAGCCTCGCTCGGTTCTTGGCGGATCCCGAGACCAGCATTGCCGACTGCGGAATGCCCCTTCGGCTCGACCACTGCGCCGCGATGCCGAGACATGACTTGGTAGCTGCGGGGGCACCGTTCGCCAAGCTGCTCAATCTCGTCGGAGGTGTCGCATGAACACGAACGCCGATTTCGAGCGGTTCGTTCAGCGCCTCCTCGCACGCCTTGAAGTTGGCGCGCGCACATACGGCAGCACGAGCTTCGAGCGGCCGATCGCGGAGCTGATCGGCGAAGTCATGGCAGAGGCCGAGGACATCTGCGGATGGACATTCTTGGCTTGGCTTCGGCTCGACGCTCTTCGAGGCCGCGTCGAGCAGATCGAACAACTTGGAGGGAACAATGGCTAATCATCGAGTTCGTGTTCGCAGCGTCACCCGGGCGAGCGCCGCAGAGCGTCAAGGCGGGCTTCTCGCGTATCTCACGATCGACTACGGCGACATCGCGCTCGACTCGGTCGTGCTGCGCCGGACCCTGGACTCAAGGCACGTGTTGAGCTTCCCGCAGCGACGGGATCGCGCGGGTCGAGTGCATGCCTACGTCAAGCCGGTCAGCGAGGCCGCGCGAGTCGAGATCGAGCGGCAGGTGTTCGCGCAGGTGGACGTTGAGCTGTTGGACACGTGGGAGCCCGACGATGCGTGACCTGCGACCAGACGAGGCCGAAGCCGCGCAGGTCGCCGCCGCGACGGACAGCCATGGTTCGGCGAAGAAGCCAAGCCGCCAGCGCACATTCCTGCCGGCCGCTGGCAAAGAGCAGAAGCCCCTGGATGTGTGCGCGGCAGTACCCCTCCATGTGCGTCCTGTGTTGAACGGCTAC
>JBDSBS010000234.1:0-12833 GCA_039921435.1 Planctomycetota bacterium
GGTTGAAGAGCGTCGACTTGCCGGCGTTCTGATGCCCGACGAGCACGACGCGCTGCGGTTCGACCATGGCCATGGCAACGCGGGAACGAGCCAGAGCCCGGGCCGCCATGTCGGCGCGGCGGCTGACTGCCATGTCGTCGAGGCCTCGCAGAAAGGCGTCGAAGTCGAAGTCGATCTGCTCGAGAGCGAGATCCAGTTGCTCGGGAGCCAGCGCTCGCTGCAACAGGGCGGTCGCCGGGTTCGACGCCTTGCCGGCCACGACCGGGAACGCAGAACGCAACGCATCGAGCACCG
Source organism: Planctomycetota bacterium (assembly GCA_039921435.1). GTDB lineage: Bacteria > Planctomycetota > UBA1135 > UBA1135 > UBA2386 > DASVAL01. The sequence goes on from JBDSBS010000234.1 coordinate 295, forward strand.
CGGGGGCCCCATGCATGTTCAGCTCGAGGCCCTTCTCGCCGCGATCGACCACGAGAACGTCATCGATGGTCAGGCCTGCGAGCCGCAGCGAGGCGCGCCTGGGGGGGGGGCCATCCGCCGGAGGCAGGGGCTCGCTACGCGTTGAGAAAAGCGAAGCCTGCAGCGCCTCGCGTTCCCGACCCTCTGCCACGACCACCGCGATGCCGGCGAGTCCCGGCGGCGTCAACAGCTTCAAGGCGAGCCGCCCGCGAGCAGCCGCAGCCCTTGATGGACGAGGTCGGGTTCGCAGCAAGGACGGAGCCTAGTGTGCCGCAGGAGTCGGTCGGCATTGCCCCCTGTCACGATCACTCGAGCCGGTCCCGCGGCGGCGCGCAGTGTGTCCGTCACGAGGCGCTCGACCAACCCGCAGTAGCCGAGCAAGACACCCGTGTCGACCGCGACACGCGAACTGCGCGACGGCACGGCCACCATCGCATCCAGATCCGGCGCTGGCAACCCTGGCGTGACGGCCGCCAAACCGACCGCGAACGCGCGCAGACCCGGAGCAATCGCGCCGCCACAGAACGTGCCGTCCTGCTCGACCAAGTTCACGGTTGTGGCGGAACCGCAATCGACGACCACGGCCCGACCATGCCGACGATGTGCGGCCAACGCGCCGACCCAGCGATCGGCACCCAGCGTCGCGGGCGTGTCGTAAGCAAGCGGCATTGGGCAAGGCAGCTCGCGTCCGGCTACTTGCAGCGGCACGGCCGCGCGCAAGAGCAGGGCAGCGAGCAGCCGTAGACCTTCCGGCAAAACGGTCGCCGCGACGCACCGCTGCGGTGCATGATCGCGCAAGAAGGCCTCGAGCCGCGCGGCATCGGGAGTTGCCGCGCCGAGCCGCAACCGCGCACCGTCGCCGTGGTACAGGCAGTCCAGCGTGCTGTTGCCGCCATCGACCGTCAACAACCCTGCACTCATGTCGCTCATGGCGCCCTCAGGGCAACGCACCGTCGCCGCGGCAACGGCCCGAGCATCACTTGTTGAGGATCACTTGTTGGGGGCTTGGTACACCCGCTCCACGATCTGTCCGTTCGCCAGCCATTTGGTCGCGAACGACCGCACGCCGCGCTTGTAGTCGGCCTTGCCGAACTGCATGGCTTGCGCCTTCGAGGTCACCGCCTTGCCGTTGACTTCGAGCAGCACCTCACCCTCGGCGATGCCTAACTTGGCCTTCAACTGGGGGTCTATGTTGCGCACGATGAGACCGGTCAGGTTGCTCTCCCGACTCTGCCATGTGTCCAGATTGACCTGCTTCTCGATGTCTTCGTCGCGGAAGCGAGCCTCGTCCTTGCGGCCGAGGTGGATCTCGTTGCCAAACCGCGTCGTCTCCTCGACCTCGCGCCAGGCATTCGCGGCTGGACTGGTGTCGGGGCCGCGCGCCACGGGTTCGCCGCCGCGGCCTTGGAGGCGCCGCAACTCATGGAGCACGTCCTGGCTGAGGTTCATCGCCGTCTTGAGGAGCTCCTCTTCCTTTGGCTCAGTCGGCGCAACGCCCGCAGCTGGCGGGTGCGGCGTACGGATGAAGAACGCCGACTGCGCATCCGAAGCGACGCGCACGAGGCGGATGTCGCTGAACTTGGGCCATAGGAACGAACTCTGGCGCGGGTCGCCATCCCCTTGCGCCCAGACCTTCTGCTGGATTTCGCGGTTCTGCGTCGACGCGGGCATCGACGACATCGGGGTGATCGGGCGGCCGGGAGGAGGACGCTGGGCGCGAGCTGGCCCCGCCTTGCCTGGCAGTGGCACGGAATCGCGCGCTGTCCCGGTGTTCGTCGTACCAGCGGCCGATGCCGGTTGGTTCTCGCGCACGTACCACTCGGGCGGCTCGACCTCGACGTCCTTGTAGCGCACGATCACATACGAATTGCCGCCTCGGCCAAGCGCCTGCCCATCGTAGACGATGGAAACGAGTTCGATGATCTCCTCGAGCGGTCGGACCGGCGGCGGCGGCGGCGGCGGTGCCTCCTTGCCACTGGCTTCTTCGACCGGCGCGGGCGGCAGCTTGCCGATCAGGTTGACGTCTTTGAAACGCTCCCACCACGGCAACATCTCCGGAGTGTACTGCCAATCAGCGAGTACCGGCCCCTGGCCCTTGCCGCGTTGGATCCGCTCACTCGCATCGTCTTGCCCCTTGCGCGTCGCGGCTTGCCGAACCGACTCCTTCCACAAGGGCAGGGTCTCGTAGAATGTCCACCCTGCAAGGCCAAAGAGCCCCGCCGCAGCGAGGTAGAGCAGCAGTGGGATGGGCAGTTTCATCAGATGAGCACGAGTCTAGTGCGGTGTCGGCGCCCAGGGGAACAGGCGAACCAGACTTCCGACGCACCCAACCGCGCACTTATTCCGCCGACGCGCCGCGCTCTCGGCACCGCCGAGCCCTGGTCCGGGCTGACCGGTTTGCCGGGCCGGGGTACGCCTCACGCACCGCTACGAGGCGAGGGGGCCAGCTACCACGCGAAGTGCCACTACCACGCGAAGTGCCATTACCACGCGAAGTGGCTGTACGCGCTGTTCGCGTCCGCCATCTTGTGCACGTTTTCTTTCTTCGTGACTGCCGCGCCCTGATTGTTGAACGCGTCGAACAGCTCCTCGGCCAACGACTTTGCCATCGGCTTGCCGCGCTTGGCCCGCGCCGCATCGACCAGCCAGCGGATCGCCAAACTCTGCTGGCGGCGCTTGTTCACTTCGCGCGGAACCTGATAGGTCGCTCCACCAACGCGCTTGCTTCGAACTTCTACGCGCGGCTTGATGTTCTCGATGGCCTTGGAGAAGACGTCGACGGGCTCGGCGTTCTCGACCTTTTTGCAGACGAACTCGACGGCCTCGTAGAAGATCGCCTGGGCGGTGGTCTTCTTACCCTGCAGCATGATCTTGTTGATGATCTTGCTCGCGAGCTTGTTGTTGTAGCGGGGATCCCCCGCCAGGAAGACTTCAGTGGACTTGTAGGAGCGCGGCATCGGAAGCGTGGATCAGGTGGCGGAACGTCGAGGTTGCAGTTTGCAGAGTGGCTATCGGCAGTCGCAGTCGGCAATGGTTGCGGGGTGCGGTAGTGCCTACTTCTTTGGGCGCTTCGTGCCGTACTTGCTGCGACTGCGGCGGCGATTCTCGACGCCAGACGCGTCGAGGCACCCGCGGAGCACGTGGTATCGCACGCCGGGCAGGTCCCGCACGCGGCCACCGCGAATGAGCACGATCGAGTGTTCCTGCAGGTTGTGGCCTTCACCCGGAATGTAGACTGTCGTCTCTTTGCCGTTGCTGAGGCGCACACGAGCGATCTTGCGCAACGCCGAGTTGGGCTTCTTCGGCGTCATCGTCTTCACCTGCAGACACACACCGCGCTTTTGCGGGCACGCATCGAGGATTGGCGACTTGCTCTTGTATTTGATCTTCTTGCGGCCCTTGCGGATGAGCTGATTGATCGTGGGCATACTACGTGTCTACGCGGTCCGAGAATTCAGGTGTGGGAGGATAGAGAATGGCGAGACGAATGCAACCCTGAGCGGCCAGGACAACGGGGACAGACGTGCCGGAGCCGGGCCCCAAAATCGACTCATGGACGGCTCGATTCAGTGACGCCGATTGGAGCACTTTGTGAGCGAACCTACGACTTCTCGACCTCTTGGCTCGGCGACGGTTCGTTGTCGATGCCCTCGAGACGGATGACAGGACCGCCCTGGTCCAGGAAGGTCTGCCGGCTGAGCCGACCGATCTCCTCCGCTGCAGCTTGAAGGTCGACGTTCTTGCGCACGCGGGTCTTCTGGTAGTTGCGGAAGCCCGTGCCAGTGGGCACGAGATGGCCGAGGATGACGTTCTCCTTGAGGCCGACGAGTTCGTCCCGCCTGCCGGCAAGTGCCGCTTCCGTAAGTACCTTGGTCGTCTCTTGGAACGACGCAGCCGAGATGAACGAGTCCGATTGCAACGACGCCTTCGTAATGCCGAGCAACAGCGGCGAGGCCGTTGCGGGCTTCTTGCGCTGAGTGCGCATCAGTTGGTTCGACTCGCGGAAGCGGAACTTGTCGACCACCGCCCCCGGCAAGAAGTCGCTGTCGCCCGGATCCTCGATCTGCACCTTGCGCATCATCTGCGCCAAAATGATCTCGATGTGCTTGTCGTCGATGCTCACACCCTGTGCGCGATAGACCGTCTGCACTTCGCGCAGCAGGTAGTTCTGCACCGACTTCTCGCCCTGGATGAACAGGATGTCGTGTGGCACGAGTGGGCCGTCGACGAGAGCCTCGCCCGCCTTGACGTGGTCACCGCGGTGCACACGCAGGTTCTTGCCCTGAGGCACGAGGTGCTCGCGTTCGAGGCCACCTTCGCCCTTGACGATGATCGTGCGCTTGCCACGGCGCTTGTCGCCGAGCTCGACGATGCCGTCGATCTCGGAGAGCACCGACGGGTCCTTGGGACGGCGAGCCTCGAAGAGCTCCGTGACCCGCGGTAGACCACCCGTGATGTCCTGCGTGCCCTGGATCTCGCGAGGCGTCTTGGCCAAGAGCGTGCCAGCGACGACGCGCTGGCCATTCTCGACTTCGATGTAGGCCTTCTCGGGGATGGGGTTGATGGCCAGACGGTTGCCCTTCTCGTCCTCGATCATGATCTGTGGGTGCAGATCGCCCTTGTGCTCGATCAAGACCTTGCGCTGGACCTTGGTGTCGGCATCTCGCTCCGTGCGGAACGTCTTGCCCTCGAGGATGTCCTCGTAGCGTACGACGCCCGTGACCTCGGCGAGGATCGGGTTGTGGTGCGGATCCCAAGAGCACAACACCGAGTGCTCCTTGACCTCCTGTCCCTCGGTGACGTGCACGACGGCGCCGAGCGGCACTGCATGCCGCTCGAGTTCGCGGTCCTTGGCATCGACGACGAGGATCTCGCCCTTGCGCTTGAGCGCGACGCACTGCATCGAGCCCTTGCCACCCTTGTGCTCTTCGACCGAGATCTCCACCGTCGCGAGATTGGCGAACTGAATGCGTCCGGCCCGCTTGTTCTTGATCTCGGAGTCCTCGACCTTCTTCGAGGCCGTGCCGCCGATGTGGAACGTGCGCATCGTCAGCTGCGTGCCCGGCTCGCCGATCGACTGGGCGCCGATGATGCCGACCGCAAGGCCTGGTTCGGCGATGTCGCTGCGCGACAAGTCCATGCCGTAGCAGTTGGCGCAGATGCCCACCGGGGACTCGCAGGTGAGTGGCGACCGGACGACGATCTTCTCGCTGCTGGCCACACGCTCGATGCGCTTGGCGATGTCGATGGTGATGAGTTCGTTCCTCTCGACGATGACCTCCTCGGTCATCGGATCGACGATCGAGTAGCGAGAGACTCGGCCGCGCACTGAGTCGACGAAGGTGACGGCGACCTTGTCACCCTGATAGACGGTACCCTTCTCGACACCGTTCTCGGTGCCACATTCATCGGTGGCGATTACGACGTTCTGGGCGACGTCCGCGAGCTTGCGCGTGAGATACCCCGAGTCAGCGGTTTTGAGGGCCGTATCGGCCAGGCCCTTGCGCGCGCCGTGCGTGGACGAGAAGTACTCGAGCACGCGCAGCCCTTCCCGGAAGTTGGCCTTGATCGGCTGCTCGATGATCTTGCCCGACGGCTTGGCCATGAGGCCGCGCATGCCCGCGAGCTGGCGGATCTGTTCCACCGAACCGCGCGCCTTCGACATGATCATGCAGAAGATCGGGTTCACATAGAGCCGACCTTCGCGCGTGTCGTTGCGCAACTCGTGCAGCATGTCCTCGCCGATGCGCTCGCGTGCGTGCGTCCACGCATCGATGACCTTCAGGTAGCGCTCGCCCTCGGTGATGATGCCGCGCTGGTGCGCCGTATGGATCTTCTCGACGTCCTTCTGGGTCATCGCGATGATCTTGTCCTTCGTCGGCGGCACGACCATGTCGTCCTTGCCGAACGACAGACCGGCGCGCGTCGCGGCCTTGAAGCCGGTTTCCTTGAGCTTGTCGAGCAATCGCAGCGTTGGCTCGCGCCCGAGCAACAAGTGGCAGTCGGCGATGATGTTCGCCAGCCCCTTCTTGTCGAGGTCGTGATTGTAGAACGGCATCCCCGGCTCGAGGATCTCGTTGAACATGATGCGGCCAGGCGTGGTCTCGACCAACGTCTTGCCGTCCGTCTGCACCGTGTTGCCCTGGTTTCGGATCTCGATCCCAGCCACGAACTGGACCTTGATGCGGGCGTGGATGTGGACCTTGCCCATCGAGTAGGCCATCCACACCTCGTCGCTGCCAGCGTAGGACTTGCCCTCACCGAGCTCACCGGGCCGAGCCAGACTGAGGAAGTAGCAGCCCAGCACGATGTCCTGGTTGGGCGCGATGATCGGACCGCCGTGCGCAGGCGAGAAGATGTTGTTCGTCGACAACATCAGCGTCGACGCCTCGATCTGGGCCTCGAACGACAGCGGGAGGTGCACCGCCATCTGGTCGCCGTCGAAGTCGGCGTTGTAGCCCGAACAGACGAGCGGATGGATGCGGATCGCGTTGCCCTCGACGAGGACCGGCTCAAACGCCTGGATGCCGACGCGGTGCAGCGTCGGCGCGCGATTCAGCAACACGGGATGGTTCTGGATCACCTCTTCGAGGATGTCCCAGACCTCCTCGTCCTTGCGCTCCAACATCTTCTTCGCCGACTTGATCGTGTCAGCATGGCCCAGCTCTTTCAGCCGGCGGATGATGAACGGCTGGAACAACTCGAGCGCGATGATCTTGGGCAAGCCACACTGGTGCAGCTTGAGGTCGGGGCCGACGACGATCACCGAACGGGCAGAGTAATCGACTCGCTTGCCGAGCAAGTTCTCACGGAACCGACCCTGCTTGCCCTTGATCATGTCGGTCAACGACTTGAGCGGGCGGTTGCTCGAGCCGAGCACTGGACGACGGCAGCGGTTGTTGTCGAACAACGCATCGACCGACTGCTGCAGCATGCGCTTCTCGTTGCGGATGATAACCTCCGGCGCATTGAGGTCGAGCAGCTTCTTGAGGCGGTTGTTGCGGTTGATGAGCCGGCGGTAGAGATCGTTGAGATCCGACGTCGCGAAGTTGCCGCTGTCGAGCGGCACCAGCGGACGCAGGTCCGGTGGGATGACGGGGATCGCATCGAGGATCATCCACTCGGCCTTGTTGCCCGAGTCGCGCAGCATCTCGACGGTCTTCAGCCGCTTGATGATGTCCTTGATCTTCTGCTTCGACTCAGTGCGCTTGAGGTCCTCGCGCAGGGACTCGCTGAGCACCGGCAGCTCAAGTCGACGCAACAGATCGCGGATGGCTTCCGCACCCATGCCGGCCTGGAAGGCCATGCCGTACTTCTGACGGGACTGGCGGTACTCATCCTCCGACAGGAGCTGCAGCGCCTTCAGCGGCGTCTCCCCTGGCTCGATGACGATGTAGTCCTGGAAGTAGATGACCTTCTCGAGGCTCGCTGTCTTGAGGCCAAGCAGCGTGCCCAGGCGCGAAGGCATCGCCTTGAAGAACCAGATGTGGGCAACCGGCGCAGCCAGGTTGATGTGGCCCATGCGCTTTCGGCGCACGCGGCTGTGCGTGATCATCACGCCGCATTTGTCGCACGTGATGTTCTTGTGCTTGATGCCCTTGTACTTGCCGCACGAGCACTCCCAGTCCTTCTCGGGACCGAAGATGCGCTCGCAGAACAGACCATCGCGCTCCGGCCTGTACGTGCGGTAGTTGATCGTTTCGGGCTTCTTGACCTCGCCGAAGGACCAAGTCCGGATGTCCTCGGGAGAGGCCAACCGAATCGTCACCGAAGCGTAGTCGTTGATCTTGTCGTAGATGGGTTCGACCATCGAGCGCCGCCTGTGCTAGGTGCACCGCGAAAGCATCGCGGTGCGTGGTATTCGGAAATCAGTTCAGCCGAGCCGCCGATCAGCTGGACCGTCAACCAGGCAGCACGGACTCAGCCGCGCCGCGTTTGTGCAGTTCGATGTTGAGCCCGAGGCCCTTGATCTCGTTGCAGAGCACCCCGAACGAGACCGGCGTGCCGGGCTCGAGGATGTTCTCGTTCTTGACCATCGCCTCGTAGATCTTCGTGCGCCCATCGACGTCGTCGGACTTCACCGTCAACAACTCCTGGAGGATGTTGGCAGCGCCGTAGGCCTCGAGAGCCCAGACTTCCATCTCGCCAAACCGCTGCCCGCCGAAGCGGGCCTTGCCACCCAACGGCTGTTGCGTGATGAGAGAGTAGGGTCCAGTGGCTCGCGCGTGCACCTTGTCGTCGACGAGGTGATGCAACTTGAGCATGTAGAGCGTGCCGACCGTGACGCGCTGCGTGAATTGCTCGCCGGTGCGACCATCGTAGAGCACGGACTTGCCGTCCTTGGCAAACCCGGCCTTTTGCAAGGCCGCTTCGATGTCGGTCTCGGAGGCACCGTCGAAGACTGGCGAGACGACGTTGAAGCCGAGCTTCCTCGCCGCCCAACCGAGGTGGGTCTCCAGAATCTGCCCGACGTTCATGCGGCTCGGCACGCCGAGCGGGTTGAGCACGATGTCGACGGGGGTGCCATCGGCGAGGAACGGCATGTCTTCGACAGGCAGGATCTTCGAGATCACGCCCTTGTTGCCGTGCCGGCCCGCCATCTTGTCGCCGACGGAAATGCGCCGCTTCGTGGCGACGTAGACCTTGACCATCTCGAGCACGCCCTGTGGCAGCTCGTCGCCGCGCGACAGGCGGTTGACCAGCTTGTTCTTCTCGGCCTCGGACTCTTCGATCCGCTCGCCAAACTCCTGCAGCACGTGCAATAGAGAGGCGCGCTGCTTGGCATCGGCGAGTTCCTCGGCCACCTGGCGCACGCGATCACGAATCGTGCGCAAGTCGAGGATCAGCATGTCCTCCGTGACACCGAGCTTCTTGCCCTCGAGCGATGTCACCACTTGGCCAGTGATCTCCTTTGCACTGTCGAGCAACCGCTTCGTGTTGCTGCGGAACTGCTTCAAGAACTCGATCTCCGCGTTCTTGATCTCCTCGAGGTTGCGTGTGCGCTCGTTCTCCGTCAGGTTGACTTTGCGGCTGTACTTCTCGGCACCGATGACGATGCCCTCGACGCCGGTTGGCACTTCCAGCGAGGCGTTCTTCACGTCCTCACCAGCGCGGCCGAAGATGGCGTGCAGCAGTTTCTCTTCCGGCGTCAGCTCGCTCTTGCTCTTGGGCGCCACCTTGCCGACGAGGATGTCGCCGATCTTCACGCGTGTTCCAACGCGCACGATGCCGCTCTCGTCGAGGTGACGCAGCGCCTTCTCCGAGACATTCGGGATGTCGCGCGAGAACTCCTCGCGACCGAGCTTCGTCTCGCGGATCTCGATCTCGAACTCGTCGATGTGGATCGACGTGTAGACATCGTCCTTGACGAGATTCTGACTCAGCAGGATTGCGTCCTCGTAGTTGTAGCCATCCCACGGCATGAAGGCGACCGTGAGGTTCTTGCCCAGGGCCAAGACGCCCTGCTGGGTCGCGGCGCCGTCGGCGATGACCTCGCCAGTCTTCACCTTCTGGCCAAGCTTCACGATGGGCACTTGGTTTTGGCACGTGCGCTCGTTCAGGGCCTCGAACTTGCGCAGCCGGTAGACGTCATCGCCGATTTCGATGCGCGTCGCGTCGACAGCGGACACCGTGCCGCCCTTGCGTGCCTTGACGACCATGCTCGAGTTGCGAGCCACGACCTCTTCCATGCCCGTCATCACGACGGGAGCTTCGGCGACGAGCAGCGGCACCGCCTGACGCTGCATGTTGGAACCCATGAGGGCCCGGTTCGCATCGTCGTGTTCGAGGAACGGGATCAGCGAAGCCGAGACGCCGACAACCTGCTTGGTGCTGACGTCCATGTACTGGACGACCTTGCCGTCGACGAGTGCCGGGTCGCCCTTGACGCGCGCGATGACGCGCCCCTGGTCGTCGCCGGTGAGCCGCCCGTTCTTGTCGACTTCGGTGTCCGCCGGAGCGAGCACCGCGTTGTTCTCTTCGTCGGCGCGCAGTCGAACGACTTCGTCCGTGAGCTTGCCGTTCTTCACGACGATGTACGGCGTCGTCAAGAAGCCGTAGTCGTCGAGCGAGCTGTAGATGGCGAGGCTCGAGATGAGGCCGATGTTGGTGCCTTCGGGCGTCTCGATCGGACAAAGGCGTCCGTAGTGCGAGATGTGCACGTCACGCACTTCGAAGCCGGCGCGCTTACGATTCAAACCACCCGGACCAAGAGCGGACAGTCGCCGTTCGTGCGTGAGTTGCGAGAGCGGGTTCGTTTGATCGACGACCTGGCTCAGCTCGCCGCGCGCGAAGAAGTACTCGATAGCCGACGAGAACGTCTTGCTGTTGATCAGGTTGCGCGGCGTGACCGTGTCGACATTCTCGAGATTCATGCGCTCCTGCGCCGTGCGACGCAGCTTCAAGAACCCCTTCCGGAACTCGTCTCCGGCCAGTTCCTGGATCGTGCGCACGCGCCGGTTGCCCAGGTGATCGATGTCGTCGATCTCACCCTCTCCGCGCCGCAAGCCCAGGATGTACTTGATGGCCTGCACGAAGTCGGCTGCCGACAGGGTTTGCTGGTTCTCCGCAGTCGACGTAACGAACTTGCGGTTCAAGCGGAAGCGGCCGACGCGCCCCAAACGGTAGCGGGTCTCGTCGAAGAACTTCTCGTGGAAAAGCTCGCGTGCCTTCTCCAACTGCGGCGGGTTGCCCGGACGCAGGCGCTGATAGATCTTGAGCAATGCCTCTTCGTGGCTGTTGGTGGTGTCCTCGCGCAGCGTGTTCAGAATCAGGAAGTCCTCCGGCTCGCGCAGGACTTCGACCTCGCGCAGCTCGCTCTCGGCGATCGCGCGCGCTGCCTCTTCGGTGATTTCCTCGCCGCTTCGCACAAAGGGCTCACCGCTGGCCGCGTCGACGATGTCGCCGACCGCGTAGGTGCCGACCAACGCCTTGGCAAACTTAGCTTCCGGATCCGTCTTCTTCCGTACGACCTTCTCGACTTCGTAGAACTCGCGCAGGATCGCGGCGTCCGTTGAGTACTTCTGGTCCATCGCGCGCAGCAGCGTGCTGCACGAGAACTTGCCCGACTGGTCGATGCGGATCGCGACGGCTTCCTTTTTGGTGACGTTCAGCTCGATCCACGAACCGCGCTCCGGAATGATCCAGCACGAGTGCAGCTTCTTCTCGCCAGTGTGCAGCTCAACAGAGAAGTCGACGCCCGGCGAACGGTGCAGCTGGCTGACCGTCACGCGCTCACTGCCGTTGACGATGAACTCGCCGCCACCAATCATGATCGGGATCTCGCCGAGATAGATGTCTTCCTCGACGGGCTCGGGCTTGACGAGTCGGACCCGGATCTTGAACGGGTAGCCATAGGTAACCCGCAGCTTGCGACACTCTTCGACGGTGTAACGAGGACGACCGAGCTCGTAGCTGACGTATTCGATGCACAGAGTCTTGTCGTACGAGTAGATCGGGAAGATCTCACGCAGGAGCGCCTCGAGCCCTTCCACCTTGCGCCGATTGGGTGCAACTTCGGGCTGCAGGAAGTTGAGGTAGGACTTCGTCTGCATCTCGACGAGGTCGGGGATCTCGGCAACGGACCTGTATCGCCCGTAGACTACGGTCTCCATGCGGTTCCACCTGAGCCCCCGATTGGGGAGCTGTTCTGCGACCTGAAGGAAAGAGGCCCTAGAGAAAGGGGCCCAAGGGAGGGGTGCCCAAGGCCAGAGCGCCCAAGCAAGAAGTGGCCAAGGGAGAAGTCCCCAAGGAAGAAGTCTCTGCGACCAGAAACACGGCCTCGGAAACGGAACACACCGCGCGCTGCACCTGCGGCACAGCCTGCCCAGACCCATTCACGCAGCTCGCCGAGGACGCCGCGGATGGTGGACATCCACAGAGCTCGATCGTGCGCAAAAAGTGATCCAGGTAAGCTATGCAAGCGTAGACGCCCCGGTCACCTCGCCGCAATGAAAAAGCGACGGACAGGCTTCGGGGCCGAGCCGCGGGGGCGTGGCCGCACTACTTCTGCTATTGGCCGACGAGCACCCACATGCCTGCACACCGGGCGCAACGAAGCTACCAGTAGCACAGGCTTGTCGGAGCCTCGGCCTTCGCACTACTTCAGCTCGACCGTGGCGCCAGCCTCGGTCAGCTTCTTCTTGAGCTCGGCGGCCTCCTCCTTGGTAACGCCTTCCTTGACCGCCTTCGGGGCCTCGTCGACCAGGGCCTTGGCCTCCTTGAGGCCGAGCGCGGTGATCTCGCGGACCACCTTGATCACGTTGATCTTGTTCGGACCGCCGTCCTTTAGGATGACTGCGAACTCGGTCTGCTCTTCAGCAGCCGGCGCGGCAGCGGCTGGGCCAGCGGCCGCAACGGCAACCGGAGCAGCCGCCGAGACACCCCAGCGCGATTCCATTGCCTTGACGAGCTGAGCGGCTTTGCCGAGGCTCAGACCATCGATCTTCTTGAAGATGTCCTCGAGATCTGTGTCGAGAACTACAGTTTCATTGTCCGCCATG
>JBDSBS010000235.1:0-5123 GCA_039921435.1 Planctomycetota bacterium
CGAACCACACCGCCTACGTCAATCAGGTGACGATCCACGCCCTGGGTTTGCAAGCGCTGGGTTACCTCCTGGCGCCGGATGCGGCCGCGATCATCGCTCGGGCGATTCAGTCCGGCATCGGCTTGTAGCGGGTAGATGGTCCGCGCGGTCTTCGTCAACGTGCTCGAAGTCCTGGCCCACAAAGGCGCCATCTACTGCTGGCACGCCCACAAGCGCTGCGGTGACATCCAGCGCATCTGGCGTGACCTCGGCGTCCTCGACCACCAGCAGATCATCTGGGTCAAGCCGACGCCGGTGTTCGGTCGCGTCTACTGGCACTTCCGCCACGAGCCGTGCGTGATGGGCTGGCGGCAGGGCGACAAGCCGGAGCACGACGGTGTGCACGAGCACGACTCGGTGTGGGAAGCCGACTGGGACGGGAAGGCGCGATCTGTTGGGTCATCGCACCCTACTTCGAAACCAACGGAGCTGTTCGTGCGCCCCATCAAGAAGCACACGAGCGTCGGCGCCATCGTGTTCGAGCCGTTCAGCGGCAGCGGGTCGCAGCTCATCCGAACGCACGGGCCGCCGTTGTCGCGCCATCGAGATCAGCGCGCCCTACGTGGACGTCGCGATCCGGCGTTGGCAGAAGGCGACAGGACAGCAGGCCACGCTCGACGGCGACGGCAGGTCGTTCACCGAAGTCGCGACCGAGCGAGGCTTGAGCACCGCGGAGGCGTGATCGCGTGCCACCGCAGTGCGAGCACAGCAGCACATCCACCAGGAACACCCGCGCCAGCAGCTCCGCCCACGGATACCGCCGACGGCCCTGCCGCCGCTTGCCAGGCACATGCGGAACGCGCCGTCGGTTCTGCAATCGGCGTATCGCTGCGTCGACATCGTCGCCAGCCACACCGCTGCGCGCGCATGCTCGGGGTCAGCCAGCCGCGCCTCACCCACCTGATGGCGCTGCGGCTACTCTGCCCCGACATCCAAGCCGCGATCCTGCTCGACGAGTTGAAGTTCGGCGACAAGGAGCTCCGTGCGCTGGCCCGCGTCGCCGACTGGGATGACCAGAAGGCGATGGTCGCATCCCGCGACGGTGGGCCGAGGCTGCGGCGGCTCGGCGGCTGAGTTCGCGGCCCTGGGACCGCCCGTGTTCTCGCACGCAACTCTCGGCCTCATAACCCGCTCGGTTCGCAGTTACGAAGAGAGTCCTGACCGCTCCCCCCATTTCTGCTCTCGGGTTATGAACCCAGACGCCTGCTCTGAGAGTTCCAGAGCATCCGAGGCCCAGTTTTGCTCTCGACCTCAGTGGCCCCCACCCGTCGGCGCCACCGCGCCCCCCCCACCGGCGCATCCAACCGCTTGTGGCGACGTTACGTGCACTCAAGACAGCGCCCCTGAGCTTTTCGGCCCAGGGGCGACGGTCACGTTTCGACTGGTAGAGCAGTCCGGACGCTCTTCGTCACAGATTACGTTACGAAGAGAGTTCGGACCGGTTGGTTCGCAACCCGCATGGACGCGATCGCGGACGTCCGCGAACTGTTCCGAAACGTTGACCAGAGCCACTTTCGGTATACGTTTCGGAACACCGTGGACCCCACCCAGCGAACCCTGACCCTGGCCCGGCGGCTTGGCATCCTGCGTCCGAAGGATCTCGACGCCCACGGCATCGCCCGCACCTACCTACAGCGGCTGCGCGACCAGGGCAAGCTGCGCATCAGCGGTCGAGTGGCAGCTGGCGCGGCTCCGCGGCTACAGCTTGTGGGCGCATCAGGGCTCGGCAATACTGCGGCACCATGGTGCCACCGTTGCGATCGAACCGGCCCGTCTGGATCGTCGTACCGTTCTTGTTGGTGGCGTTGGGTATGCCGTCGTGCGGCGACGATGCATCGGCACGGGAGCACGCGCTGCCGCCACTCGATCGGTTGCCGAAGGATCCCGCAGGCGATTCGGTTCGACAGGCGCTGACGGTGGCCGGTGGGTGGCAGACCTGGGACGCCAAGCGCACGGTCCGTTACCGGAAGACGACCGAGCGACTCGATCCCTCCGGTGCGCCGATCGACGCGTTGACTCAGCTGCATCGCTACGTGCTGAAGCCGCATCTGAAGATTCGGATCGACTGGGTCCAGGATGGCCACGACATCGCCCTCGTCAACGACGGTGAGCACGCCTGGAAGATCCGCAACGGCAAGGTCATGACCGAGCGCATGGACTTCGACGAGGCGATGGACTCGGCCTACGGCTCGCACTACGTCTTCGGCATGCCGTTCAAGCTGACGGATCCGGGTGCGCGCATGACCGCCGTCGAGCCACGCGAACTCGAGCCCGGCCTCCGCACGGCGGCCGGCGTGCGGGTCATCTACGAACCCTGGGCCGGCCGGTCTGGCGGCCAGCACATCTGGACCTACTGGTTCGACGAGTTGGGGCTGCTCGCGGCCAACGACTACCAACGCGTCGCCGAGCCGAGCGAGCACCTTTTGAGCCGCTACTACGACTTCGTCACCGTGCAAGGTCTGAAGATGCCGACCAAACGGCTGGCGTGGCGCTTCACGGACGAGGCGCCGCAGCTTGTTCCCGCGACGAGCATCACGTACGCTGATATGGTGTTCGACGCGGTCTTCCCCGAGGACCTTTTCGCGCGGCCCGACGGCCGCTGACCCTCTCCCGAGGCTCCCATGCGGCGCGCTCTTCTGTTCTCGTCCGGCAGCGTCTCGTTGCTGGCTTCCTACCTGGCCACGTCGCACTGCTGCGAGCGGCTCAACGTGTTTGCCGCGGTAGGGCTGATGAAGCCGGGTTGACTCGGGGTCTCCGAATACCGTGGGGTCTCCATGGTAGTCAGTCTGCTGGCGCTCGCCCTGACCATCTACCTGGCGCTCTACGGCGGCCCGTTGACTGCCGTCCAGCGCTGGCTGCACGCGAAGGCGGCGGTGTTGTCGTTACTGGTCGCGTTCGTCGGATTGCACCTGTTCGTGCTGCCCTGAACCCGTCATGAAGAACCCACCCACCGTTGCCCTCGGTATCGTCTTCGGAATCGCCGGCCTCATCATCGCCGCTGTCGTGATCCTGCGCAGCGGCAGCGGCAGCGGCGGGGAGGATCGGCTGCCCGCCGGCGTCGAAGTGATGGCCGCGTCGGACGACGCCGAGATCCGCGGCCAACTCGTCTGCGGGACGTGCGCGCTCGACTTTCACGGCGAGTGCGGCGTAGTGATCTGGGATCGGGACAAGGGCCATCTGGTCAAGGTGCTGCCGAGTCAACAGCTCGGCGATCTGCTGAAGCTCATGGGCACTTGACACAGTTGAAGCCCCGGCAAGGTGACGGTCGTCGCCAAAGGAATCTTGACTGTGCACGGCAACTGCAACCACATGCTCGTGCGCTCCTTCGAGAAGGTGCCCTAGCCAAGCTAGCCACGACAGGGGGCCGGAGGGTGGGCTGGAGGGCCCGGCTCACGAGGCGATGAGCCGCCGCAGCGTCGCGACGAGATCGCGCACCTTCGCCTCGCCTCTCTCGAGCGTCGCTTCGACGTCGGGTGACAGGCTCTCCCCGAGATCGAAGTTGCGGCCAACGGCGCCGACCAGGAACACGTGCTCGGGCAGGACGTCGAGGCCGCGCGCGAGCGCGATGGCCTTGGCCGGTTCGACGTAGTGGATGTCGGCGAGATAATCGCGCGGCACGCCCGTCGCCGCGAGGCGCGCGTCGTCAACCGATACCTCGACCACACGAACCTCGCCGACCTCACCCTGTTCGAACGCATCGAGCACGATCAGCGCCGAGCAGGGCGACATCAACAGTTGCACCATGCTGATGCCACCGATGCCGGCTTCGTGCAACACCACGTCGTCGGGCCAGGCGCTGCGTTGCAGCCGCTGGAGCAGGTAGACACCGTACCCGTCGTCACACCGCAGCACGTTGCCGAACGCCGCGATCAGGATCATGGCGTGGAGAACAGGCTGTGGGGATCGACGCTGTCGGCGACCAGCAGGTCGTCGCCCTGCCACGTCGCTGGGATCGCGCGCAGCCCCGGCCCGACGACACCGTCGACGCGGCGCCCCGTGCGCAGGTCGAAGGCGCAGTTGACGCCGGCACAGACGATCACGGTCGCGGATACCTTCGCGGTGCGGAGCGGGTGGCCGCACGACGGGCACGCCGGCGCGAAAGCATGCACCTCGTCACCCCGACGCACGACGACGAGCGACTGTTCGCCACAGCGCACTTCGATGGGCTGGTCGTCGGGCAGGTCCGCGCGCGCGGCGACCGCGATGAAACTCGGCGGCTGTTGGGAGGTGGCGCCGGGTTCGGCGACGACGATCTCGCGAAAGCCCGGATAGCCCTCGCGCAACGCCGTCTCGATGCCCTGCTGCAGGGTCGCCCTGGAGCCGGCGCAGCCTTGGCAGGCGCCGTTGAGCCGCAGCGTCACGACGCCCGCGTTGACGTCGACGAGCTCGATGCCGCCACCGTGTGACTCGACGTAGGGTCGCACCGACTCGAGCGCGTCGACGACGAGTTCACGGTCGGACGCCGCGGCGTAGAGTTCGAACAGCAGCGCGATGCGTTCGTCGGCACAGGCCGCGTCGAACTGGCCGACCGCGCGCAGTCCCGCTGCCAGCGCCTGGATGCCCGGCCGGTGCAGCCGGTCGACGAGTTGCAGCGCCTCGAGTGCGAGGTCGCGCACCTTCGCGTCGCACAACTGCTGCAGTTGCTGGATGTGCCAGTCCAGCTCGCGCGCGATCGCGTGCGGATCGGAGTCAGTCATGGGCGTGGTCGTGATCGTGGGCGTGCACTTCACAGTGCTCGGGCCCGAGCGTCTCGCAGTCGCAGCCGGGCGCGCAAGCGCCGTGCCCCTGACTGCCGAGGCCCGCATCGGCGAACGCTTCGCCGAACCGCCGGCCGCCCTCGCGCACGCCGAGTTCGGTCAGTTGCCAGGCCGCGGGCCGCGGGCCGGGTTCGATCCAGCTTTCCGCGGCCATCCACTCGAGCACGGCCGGCAGACCGTCGGTGTGCACGAGGAACACGCCGAGCTGTTCTTTGGTCGCGTCGTCGCCGAGGCCTTCGCCGCGCATCCAGAACAGGACCTGCAGGATCTCGTCGCGCAGGTGCAGGTCGGCGGGGGTCACGGCCCGATCTCCCCGATTGCCCCGCT
>JBDSBS010000236.1:0-2929 GCA_039921435.1 Planctomycetota bacterium
CCACGGACACGAAGCTCGCCCAGGCCTATTGCACAGCCGTGGGAGAAGCCCTGGTCACGTATGCGGACAAACTCTACCCGTCGTTCGCCATCGTGGCCCTTGACGCCGCGGCGCTCCCTGACCGACCAGTGTCTCCCAATGTTCCGCTGAACCTCGGGCTAGGACTCGTCGTCGCTCTCCTGCTCGCAGGTGGGGTCGGTTACGTTGCCGCTGTCGTCGCGCCGGCGGCTCGTCCAAAGACTCAGATTGAGATGCTCGACCGGGAATCATCGGCCTACAGCAGCGCGTTCTTCACGTTGCGGCTTCGGCAGGAGATGAGTCGCGTGCGTCGAACGAACTCTCCGCTGTCGATCGCGCTTCTCAACGTCAACCATTCCGGTGTGCTGGATCGCGCCGATGTGCGTGTCCGACGCGAGGCGGTCGGAAAACTCGCCGGATTCCTGGATGCGCACCTGCGCATTGAGGATCTGAGCGGGCGGCTGGAGGGGGACACCTTCGCCATCCTCCTCGCGGACACGACTGAAGCGGACGCAATGGAGATGGTGGAGGGCCTTCGCGGTCGAATGGCTCTCCCCGCAATTGGGGCTGATCCCAGCGGACAGGCGCTCCGGGCCAGCCCGGCCGCGGGCGTGGTGGAATACGACGGGCAACCTATGACCGTCGCGGAAGTGATCGAGCAAGCGCGGCAGGCATTGCGCGACGCCGAGGCCGTACCGGCCGGGAAGACGCAAGCGTTCTCCGGTCTCTCGGCTGGCGGGGGGAGCCCACGACCAGGAAGGACCGTCTCGTCCGCGACGCCCGAGTGAGCTGACGGCGTGCTGGCCAACCCGGACGAATCAGGCCAAGACAAACCCGACTTCGCAGCCGACATCGCGTTCGTAGCGAAGGGCGGCGGGACACTTTTCGCCGGTCGGCTCTTCACGTGGGGCATTCGCTTTGGCCTCGCGGTCATGCTCGCGCGGTTGCTTGGTGCCGATGGCTATGGCGCCTACAGTCTTGCCCTGAGCCTTGCGACCATCGGCGGGATCGTGCCACTGCTGGGGCTCGATACGGCAATCGTGCGCTACACGGCGATCTTTGCCAGGCGCGGCGACTGGGCGGCGGTGCGAGCAAATCTGCGCCTCATGCTCAGCCTTTCGGCAGCCTTGAGCCTGCTCGTGACAGCTGGTCTCATCTTCTTCGCCGAACCCGTTGCCGGCGCGTTTCTGCACGATCGACGACTCGCACCGCTGGTGCTAATCAGCGCACTGATGGTCCCCACCCTGGTCCTCAACATCCAGCTTGGGTCGGCGCTCCGTGGCGTGAGACGCATTGCGCATGAGGTGTTCGCTGATCAGGTGTTTCAGCCGTTGGTCCGCCTCGCTCTGCTGCTGATGCTGGTCGTCGTGGGGTTGACCGTCTCCCAAGCGCTGCTGGCGTGGACAGTGGCGTCGCTTGCTACGACGGTAGTGCTTGCCTACCTCGTGATTCGCGCCCTCCCGCGTCATGGGCACGAGGATGGCAAGCCCCTCGGCAAGAGCGAGCTTTTTCGATTCTCAGGTCCAGTGTTTCTGTCGAACGTCGTTTCGAAATCCGGCGACCAGCTTCAGACGCTTCTCCTTGGGGCCCTGAGCACAGTTGCGACCGTCGGCGTTTTCGCCGTGGCGACGAACGTGAACCTTATCGGCTCCCTCTTTCACTCATCGCTGGTTTCGGCATCCATGCCGCTCTTCGCCGAGGCGCAGGACCTTAAGAACCGTCTTGCGCTGGAGAAGCTGTACCAACTCACTTCAAGGTGGTCGCTCACGCTGAATCTGCCGATCTTCCTCGTCGTCGTGGCCTATGCGCAGGTCATGCTTGGCCTATTTGGCCCAGAATTCCGATCCGGCGCCGTCCCGCTTGGGATCCTGGCCGCCGCCAACCTCGTGAACGCGGGGACTGGCATGTCCGGTGCCGTGCTCGATATGACCGGCCACACCGGGTTGAAGCTGCTCAATGCTGCGGTAGCCGTAGCGCTGGGCATCACTCTGAATGTCATCCTGGTGCCATCGCTTGGATTGATGGGCGCAGCTATCGCGGCACTTGCAGTCACGGCAGGCATCAACATTCTTCCGCTCGCGGAAGTGCTGCTGCTCGAGCGTGCGTCGCCGTACAACCGCTTATTCGCGAAGCCAATCGTCGCGGGCGGATTGGCATTCTTGGCGAGCATCGGAGTCAAATTCCTATTGGGCGGAACAGGAGAGGTCGTCCAGGCGGCCGTTGGAATCCCCGTCCTCTTCATCACCTACGGCGTAGTCCTCTTCGGTTTCGGTATCGATGACGACGATCGTCTAGTCTTGCGTCGCGTCCGAGACCGCTTCGCTCGTCGGCGCCGCACCCCCGTTCGCGTTCAGCCGTCTTAGCGCAGTTGATCTCGCGCCCACCAAAGGACCAAGTCGTGTTGCAGTCGCTACGCATAGCTTCCGGATCGCGGCCCCTCCCCTTGCTCGCGTCGCGTGCCGCGCTCGTGCTGGTAGTGCTCGTCGGCGCCTTCGCCGCCGGTGCGGCAGTCGCAAACGGGTACTGGCAAGTCGCAGTTGCTGCAGCCGTGGCCCTCCCATTCGTCGCAGTCGTACTGCGCACCCCATTCGCCGGTGTCCTTGCATGGCTGCTCCTCGTGCCGTATGTCATTGAGCAGCTGACAGCGAATGTCCATCCAATGGTCTGGGCACTCCACCGCATGGGGGTGCTGGCTCTTCTCGTGCTGGTGATCGCGAACCACACGCTGGGCATCCGACGTTCGCCCTTCCGACTCAGGAGCTACGACCTTGCCCTGGCGATGTTCCTGGTCGCGGGGGCAATCAATATCCTGGCGCTGGCGCCGATTCCGAGCCGGATGATCGCTGCCTTCTACGACCAGCTTGCGGTCCCCATCATGTTCTTCTGGCTTATTCGCGCGATTGGACCGAGT
>JBDSBS010000237.1:0-5543 GCA_039921435.1 Planctomycetota bacterium
GTCGTCAGCAGCACTCGCGGTCATACCGAGCAGCGTGACCTCGAGCTCTTCGCCTGGCTGGCCGCCGCAAGGCACGCAGCCCGTCGGGCGCGGGAACGTGCCGAGGTGCAGCCGATAGCTGCCGAAGTTCTGGTCGTCGGTGAACGCCGTCTGCACGCGCACTTCGTAGGAGCCGGCGGCACTCGCCACGAACGAGAGCATCGGGTCCTTGATGCCGAGCACGGTGTCGTCCGCGCGCGCGATCTCGCCGCCATCGGGACCGAGCACGAGCATCGCGAGGTCGATCGCCTTCGCGCCGAGGCGGAACGCCTGCAGCTCGCACTGCACGAGCGTGCCCGCGGCCAGCTCGACGGCGTAGCGATCGAGCTCTTCGGCGCGCAGGCTGCCGTTGACGGTGCAGTCGAGCGGTACCACCTGCACCGCATCTCCCACCCGGTTCTCCACCACTTCGGGCAGCGTGCCGACCTGAAACATCGTGAGGTTGGCGATGCCAAACGCGGTGCGCAAGCGCAGCGGGTGTGAACCGAGTGCGCAGTCCTCAGCGATCTGCAGTCGCACCGTGCAGCGTTCGGGCTTGTCGCTCGCGACCTCGAGCACTTCGAGCCCGGGCTCGCCGAGCATGAGGCCCTGCGGCTCGAACAGGCGCTGGCCTTGGAACTCCACCGTCACTTCGGTGCCGCGCTGACCGCCGAGCGGCGCGATGCGATCGACCTGCGGCGCTTGCCACGAACCCGCACCGACGGCGAGCACGAGACTCGCTAGAAGGCACGACATCAGGCGAGCACCTCGCGCAGCACGCGGCCTTCGCGCACGAGGTCGATTGGGCGATCGCCGGGCGCCATGAGCTTCTTGCTGCCGTCGATGCCCAGCAGCGAGAACACGGTCGCGGCGAGGTCGGCGGGGTGCACGGAGTCGTGCTCGGGCTCGGCCCCGGTCGCGTTGCTGGCACCGTGCACGCAGCCGCGCGCGATGCCGCCACCGGCCATGGCCACCGAGAACACCCGCGGCCAATGGTCGCGACCGGCGTCATTGTTGAGCCGCGGCGTGCGGCCGAACTCGGTCGTCAGCAGCACGATCGTCTGGTCGAGCAGGCCCTGCGCATCGAGGTCGGCGACCAGCGCCGCGAAGGCCTGGTCGACTTCGTTCATGCGCTTCTCGAGCTCGCGCCCGATCTGCACGTGGTTGTCGAAGCCGCCGAGGTTGACGACGACGTAGCGTGCGCCGCCCTGCACGAGGCGCCGCGCCAGCAGACTGCCCATGCCGATGCCGTGGCGGCCGTAGCGATCCTTCATCTGGTCGGGTTCGCTGCCGAGGTCGAATGCAGAGCGCGCCTCGGGCGACTCGATCAAGGCCCAGGCCTGGCGATAGAACGCTTCGCTGGCCTCGAGCACGTCGCCAGCACCGAGTTCGCCAAAGCTCGCATCGAGGTCGTGCAGCAGCTGCTTCTGCCGCGTTCGCCGGGCCTCGTCGACGTCCTTGGGTGCGCTGAGGTCGCGCACGGAAAAGCGTCGCGCGGCTGGGTTGTCGCCGACCGAGAACGGTGCGTACGACGCGCTGAGGTAGCCCGTGCCGAGGAACTGGCTCTGCGCCGAGGGCACGCACACGTACGGCGGCAGGTTCTTCTGCCCACCGAGTTCGTGCGCGACGACAGCGCCGAAGCTCGGGTAGGTCAAAGCAGGGCTCGGCTGGAACCCCGTCAACATGCTGTGGGTGCCGCGGTCGTGATCGGCTTCGCTGTGCGTCATCGAGCGGATCACGGTGATCTTGTCGCCGATGTCGGCCGTGCGGCGCAGCACCGCTGCGAGCGGTTCGCCCTGCAGCTTGGACTTGACGGTGCTGAACGGGCCGCGCACTTCGACGGGCGCTTCGGGCTTGGGGTCGAAGGTGTCGAGGTGGCTCATGCCGCCGCCGAGGTGCAGTTGGATGACGGCTTGCGCGCGCGCGCGCGGTTGCGGTGTTGCCAACGCGCCCGCTGCGAGCCACGTGCCCTGCGCGCCCAGCGGCGTTGCGAAGTTGGCCAGACCAAAGCCGAGTCCGGTCAGGGTCCCGGACTGGAGGAACGCGCGGCGAGTTGGGTCGGGCATGGATTCGGGGCGCGGGGCGTGCGCGGGGCCAGATTGTAGGGGCCTCCGCGTGTCGGTGGCACGTCCACTGCATCTTGGGACAAAGTTGTCGGGGGCGCGGGAACGGTTCTGTGGCCCGCCGGGGGCGCGATATCGACGTCGGGTTCTCGGGGCCAGAACGGCATCAGGAACTACACATGATCTTGGCCACGGCTCGGGCGCCGAACCGATGGGAACGACTGCACGGAACGTTGTGTCTCGACATGCATCGAGAGCCAATCGTCATCGGCGTTCCGGCCTATGCCAGCGAGAGCGATGTGTCGTCCAGCGAGAGCGAGCTGTCGTTGCCGGCGATCATCACGCTGTGATTCCACGAGCTAGCGCGACGACTGGTGCGAGGTGCGAGCGGACGATCCCCGGCGAATCGTAGGCGACGGACGAGGGTTCAAGGACTGGAGCTGCAGGCAGCCTCGTTGGTGTCGTCGGCCGAGCCTTCGTCGCCACGGCGCAGGAGTTTCGCGATTGCCGCCGGGAGGTGGGCCGCGATGATCGGTTTGGGTATGCGCAGCTGGAAACCGGCGCGCAGAATGCGCTGGCGTTCCTCTTCGCCAGCGTACGCCGTGATCGCGATCGCCGGCAGTGAGGACGAATCATGGCCGGATGCGCGCACTTCCCGGATCAAGGCATAACCGTCGCGTTCGGGCATGCCAATGTCGCTGATGAGCAGCCGGGGAGCGAAGGTCTCGAGAACTTCGAGGGCCTTTGTCACACTCTCGACGCCGCGCACGTCGGCACCGCTCTCGCGCAATACCCTCTCGAGCAGAGCCCGCGCATCGCCGTCGTCGTCGACGACGAGGATGCGCGCGTCGCCGAGATCGACGGGGCGAGGCGTGTCGTGGGTAACTTCTGAAGCGGAAACTGGCACCAAAGGCAGCTTGACGAAAAAGGTTGCGCCCTGGTTCTCGCCCGGGCTCTCGACCCGCACTTCGCCGCCATGCATCTCGACGATGTGTCGGACGATCGACAGTCCTAGCCCGAGCCCCATCCCCTGTGCGAGCCTGTCTTCGGTCGACGTGCCGGGCGCGCCCTGGCGGAAGCGGTCGAACACGTACGGCAGAAACTTTGCTGCGATGCCCCGGCCCGAATCACGTACCCGCAGTTCCATCTCGTGCGGGACACCGTCGAGCGAGATGTCGATGCGGCCGCCACCTGGGGTGAACTTCACTGCATTGGAAACCAGGTTCCACACGACTTGCTGGAGGCGCGTCGCGTCCCCAGACAGATGGCCCGCGACCGGGCGCAAGTCCACATGCACCTGCACATCCTTGGCTTGCGCGGTAGGCAGGATCGCATCGAGTGCGGCGCTCACGAACGCCCCCGGTTCGATGGTCTGGAGATTCAGACGCAGTTTGCCCGCCCCGATGCGCGACACATCGAGCAAATCCGCGATCAGTTGCGTTTGCACGCGAGCATTGCGATCGATTGCCTGCAGCCCCTGTGCAAGTTGGGTCGGAGTGGTCGACGGGTGTTGCAGCAACTCGCACCAAGTGACGATGGCGCTCAGCGGCGTACGGAGATCGTGCGAGAGTGTGGCGAGAAACTCGTCCTTGAGCCGATTGGCACGCTCGGCCTCGGCTCGAGCGGCACGTTCGCTGGCGAGCAGGTCACGTCGATCGACCTCGCTCTGCACGCGTTCGCTGATGTCGACGACCAACGCGAGGTGCAAACCCGGCAGTACGCGCTTGGCGAAGTACCACTCGAGGTGCAGGGTCTTGCCACTGGCGTCCTGCAAGGGAAGCGTGCCGCGCCACGCGCCTTCGTTGGCCAGGCATGACGCTACCACCTGCGCCTGTTCGGGGTCGGACCACAGGTTCAGGACGCTGCAACCCTTCAATTCCTCGGATGGGCGGCCGAGCAACATGGCCCATGCCGGATTGACCTCGTGGTAGGTCAGATCGGCGCACACGAGCGCGATGCCCGTGGGGGCGGCGTCGAAGACCGCGTGGAACTTAGCCTCGCTGGCGCGAGTCTCGGCTTCGGCCAAGCGCGTGCGCAGGAACGCCCGGACCGTTGCGATGAGCACCGGTGGCTCGATGGGGTGTGTCAGGTATCCATCGGCACCCGACGTGAAGCCGAGCACCTTGTCGTCGTCCTTCACGAACGTGGCGGAGAGGTGCACGATCGGCAGTCTGGCCGTCTGCGGGTCCGCGCGCAGACGCCGGCACACCTCGAAGCCCGAGATATCGGGCAGGTTGACGTCGAGCACGACGATGTCGACGTCCGCATTGGCTTGGTGCAGCGCCGACGTTCCGGTAGCCGCCTCGACGACCTGGAAGCCGGCGGCCCGCAGTACGCGCGTGGTCGAATAGAGAGTCGCTGGGTGGTCGTCGACGACGAGCACTGTATGGGCGGCATTGTCGATCATGCCTCCTCCTGGTCGCCCGTGGCCTCTGCGCCATCGTGCGATGATGTGTGCTGCGTAAGACTGCTTGCCGAGACTGCGGCCTCTGGAGGCGGAGGCTGCTCGGCAACGTGATCGAAGCGAATGGGAATGGTCACGGAAAACGTAGAGCCCTTGCCGAGCTCGCTGAGCACCGACACCTCGCCACCGAGCAGCCTCGCCATCTTCCGGCTCAGCGACAGCCCAAGACCGGTGCCACGAACTTTGCGCTGCGCTATGGAATCGAGCTGAAAGAAGTCTTGGAACAAGTGCGCCTGATCCGCTTGGCTGATGCCGATGCCGATGTCGGTGACCGCGAAGACGACAGTCGCATTCGCACCAACCCGCGCCGACACCCGCACGTCTCCCACCTCGGTGAACTTGATGGCGTTGGAGATGAAGTTCCGCAGGATCTGGGACAGCTTGCGATCGTCGGTATAGATGCGGGGCACTCCGATCGGCTCCTCGAACACCAGATTGACCCGCGCGGTTGAGAGGATCGGTTTGAACATGCCGCGCAGCGCCGCAAACAAGTCGACCATGTCGAACCAGGCCGGCGATACCGAGATGCGGCCCGCTTCGACTTTCGCGAGATCGAGCAGATCGTCGACCATCTCCGAGAGCTCGACGGCGGAAGCCTGGACGAAGCGGATCTGCTTGTCTTGATCGAGCGTGAGTGGACCATCCAGCCGGTCGAGCAGGAGCCTCGACAAGCTGCGGATGGCGGCGAGTGGCGTGCGGAACTCGTGGCTGACGTAGGAAAGGAAGCGGCTCTTCAGCTCGGAGGCGTTGTGAAGTTGCGCGGCTTTGTCGTCGATCTCGGCATACAGAGCGAGCACGCCCTTGTTGGTTTCGTCCAGCTCCGTGCCGAGCACGTGCAGCTCTTGTCGCTGCCGCTCGATCTGGGCGCGCAATTGCTCGTTGTCTGCATGCAGACTCGTAACGTCGGCGCCCCGGGTCGGTGCGCTCATCGGGTCTCCCGGCGGGCCACGGGGCCGTATCGGCGTCCGACCAGCACTGTGATGTCGTCGCGAGGGCGC
>JBDSBS010000238.1:0-2964 GCA_039921435.1 Planctomycetota bacterium
GCAGGCAGTCGAACCGTGCGAAACCACTTCGCCAAGAGCAGCGTGCGGTCGTTCGTCATCGCGCGACTCAGCAGTGCGTTGTCCGTGCCGGTGCACTCCAGGCACTCGCGCAGGACCAACAGAGGGCGCTCGTCGTTGGCGTCCCACATCAAGCCCATCGCATCATCGGTCGGCAGCGGACCGGCAGCGGCGGTGCCTTCCGTGTGGCTAGGCGGAGTTGGGTGCTCCCAGTCGATGCGCAGGCGGTCCTTCGAAGTGTGCTGTCGTTCGAACGTGAGCGGGGTACCGCGGCGTCCGGTAGTCGGGCCGGGCGCACCGCGCGGCGTGATTGGACCCGAGACCGGCCCCTTCGGCGTTGTCGGATTGCCCGAGGTCGGACCACCCGGTCCAGGCGTGGTCGGCCCGGCGGGGCTCGGCGCCGAAGGCGAACTCGAGCTGGGTGTGCCGGGAGATGGTCCATCGACGGGTCCATTTGGCGGCGGTGGCGGTCCGGGAGGTCCATACCCACCCGCGGGACACTGAGCCGGAACGGCGATCGAAAGTCCGAGCATGCACACGGCGATCGTGTGCGGAAGTGAGAACTTCATAGGCTTGCTGGCTCCTACCTCATGTGAGGTGTCAGGCGTCGGCGACCGTGAGGGACTTGTCCCTTCAGGACGCCGAGTATGAGCTCGGCGCCCGCCGCCGTCACCCCTCCCCCACTCTTTCACACCTTTTCGCACCGGTTCACTCCGTCCGCACGGACCCACCCCCGCTTGCCCGCGTGAACAACTGCCCGAGCGCCACACGCGAACATCTGCTGACAAGCGGTAGATAGGACCGTTCTTCGCCAAAGCTCGCGCAGGGCTGCGCCGCACTCGCGCGTGGACGCGCGAGCATGGAGCCCCTACCTTCCTCAGTTGGCCTTCCTCAGTTGGCCTTCCTCAGTTGGCTCTCGCCGATTGGCCCTACGGGCGCGCCCCTCTGCCTCAATGCTGCTGTTCGTCCTCGCCGTCACCCTGTCGCTGCTGTGCTCGTTCCTCTGCTCGATCTCGGAGGCCACCCTTCTGAGCGTCAGCCAGGCCCGCGTCGAGGGACTCGCGCGCAGTGGCAGTCGAGCCGGACTGCTTCTGCGAGGGTTTCGCAAGGAGCCCGATCGACCGATCGCCGCCATTCTGGTGCTCAACACCGTCGCCAACTCGGGCGGCGCCGCGTTCGCGACCGAACAGTTCGTCGTGGCATTCCCAGGCATCTCCCCGGCGTGGTTCGCCGCCGCTTTCGTCGTCACGGTGCTCGCGCTGACCGAGATCCTGCCGAAGACGATCGGGGTCGTGCACGCCAACAGTCTCGCCCCGCCGATCGCCGTGGCAGTACACGGCCTCGCCTGGGTCCTGACGCCAGTGTTGTACTTGACGCGAAAGCTGTCTCGCCTCTTCACGCGCCGTGCCGCGGTGCACGCGACGGCACTGGAAGAGATCCGCGTGCTGACATCGGCGGGCTTCAGTCAGGGTGCATTCGGCTCCATCACGGCCGAACTGATCGAAAACGCGACTCGCTTGCGCGAAACCAAGGCGGGCGACGTCATGGTTCCGCGCGACCGCGTCACCCATCTCTCGGGCAACGCGTCGACCGAAGACACCCTCGCTCTGATCCGCCGAAGCGGCCACAGCCGCTTCCCCTACTCCCCGACGGGCGAACTGGACCAGGTCACCGGCGTGATCCTGACCAAGGAACTCCTGTTCTCGCTGCGCGAGTCCGTCGAGCCCGACTGGCAGGAACTGTTGATTCCACTCCTGGTCGTGCCTGAGACCGCCTTGCTGAACCACGTGCTGCGGCGCTTCCAGCGCGAGAAGCGGCACATGGCCATCGTCGTCGACGAGTACGGTTCGACGCTGGGCATCATCACGCTCGAAGACGTCCTCGAGGAGATCGTCGGCGAAATCGAGGACGAGCTCGACACCGAGGAGACGCTCATCGTCGAACGACCGGACGGCACGTTGTTGTGTCGCGGCATCGCGGAAGCGGACGAGGTCTTCGCCAAACTCGGACTGACAGACGTCGAAGTCGACAGCAACACGCTGTCGGGCTTTCTGGCGGAACAACTCGGCCGCGTACCCGATCCCGGCTCGCAGGTGGTCTTTCGCGGCGTGCGCTTCGAAGTCACGAAGGCCAACAACCGGCGCGCGGAACGCGTTCGCGTGACACCGCAACAGCGCGACGCGGCAACGGGAACCGTCGCGGAACCGACAACCTAGGTAACAGTCCCGTCCAAGGTTCGGCTACCTTTTTGATACCTGCTCGCCTCCAGTAACAACTGCCGCGGCCGGCCGCAAGGAGACCTTCGCCATGAGCACAGTGTTCCTCTACTGCGCCGCAATCGGCGGCACCCTCCTGGTCCTCCAGTTCTTGTTGCTCATTTTCGGCGCCGGCGGCGACACCGATCTCAGCGATAGCCACGGCCATTTCGATGTCGGGCACGACCAGTCGGCGTTCCTCAAACTGTTCTCGCTGCAGACGGTATCGACCTTCTCGACCTTCTTCGGCCTCGTCGGCTTGGGCACTGGCAAGCTCGGCTGGTCGCCACTCACGGTGGCAGTCGCTGCGACGCTGGCAGGCGTGGCCGCACTGTGGTGCGTCACCCGCCTGATGCACGGCCTCGCCGCACTGCAATCGCAGGGCAACGTCGACCTGCGCAACGCCATCGGTCACACCGGCAGCGTCTACCTGCGCATCCCGGCTTCCGGGCATGGCCACGGTCGCGTGCTCGTAAACGTGCAAGGCCGTACGGTCGAATGCCGCGCCACCAGCAGCGCCGAGGCGATCCCCACCGGCACGTCGGTTCGCGTCGTCGAGCACACCGACGACGATGTACTCGTCGTCGAGCCCGTCGCCTGAAGGCCGCGTTCCACGGGCGTCGCCTTCCCCAATCAGCGCCTTCCCCAATCAGCGCCCTCACAATCAGCGCCGCACATTCTTCCGCAGTCC
>JBDSBS010000239.1:0-10563 GCA_039921435.1 Planctomycetota bacterium
GGGGGCTGGCCTTCGCGTTCTTGCTCTGGCTCGCGGTCCCAGCGGGCATCGCTGCTTGGGCCACGTCGGCGGCCGCCGCGTGCGAGCTGGCTTCGGTCAAGACCCAGGTGCCAGTGCTGATCGCCTACCTCGTCTGCATTGGCACGCCACTCGGTGTCGTGCTCGGATTGCTGAGGGCCGCCGAGCTGCACGGCGCTGAGATGCGCGGCGTCGGGGCACCCGGCGTTGGCGCACCGGGCCTTGGCGCACTGGGCGTTGGGCACAGCCCGTTCCGCCTCGTGCGAGCCCTCGTCACAGGTGCGCTCGCGGGCATCGTCGGCAGTTGGGTCTTCGAGCGCCTCGGTCCTGGTGCGCTGTCGCTCGCGCGCGACGACTCTGGTGCCATGGCGGGCCTGCTGCAGCGCCTCGCGGGTGCCATGCTGATCGGCGCCAGTTACGGCGTGTTGTTCCAGCGGGCCGTACGCGGCCTCGGCTCGTGCATGGGTTGGGGCCTGGCCTACGGCATGTTGTGGTGGTTCCTCGGGCCGATGACCATGTTGCCGCTGCTGCGCGGCGAAGTGCTGGATTGGAGCGCCGACGGCGCTGCGGCTCAGTACGGCCTTCTCGTCGGACACGTCTTCTTCGGTCTGCTGCTGGGCCTCGTGCACGCGGCCGTCGACAAGGTCTGGGTCGCCCTCTTCGTCGAGTCCGATCCCCTCCATCGCGCACACCGCGGTGTGGGCACGCACGCCGTGCTGGGCCTGGTCTGGGGTGCATGCGGCGGCATGATAGGTGGGCTCGTCTTCAGTCTGGCCATGTTCGACACCGGCATGCTGCCGTACGTCGCGAACCTCGTCGGCGGCACATCCGAGTGGCTCGGCTTCGTCGTGCACCTGTGCCTCGCCACCTGCATCGGCATGGCCTACGGCGTGCTGTTTGGCCGCGAAGCTCCGGACTTCGGCAGCGCACTCAGCTGGGGGTTGTTGTACGGTCTGCTGTGGTGGTTCCTCGGCGCGTTGACATTGTTTCCGCACATGCTCGGCCAGTCCTTCGATTGGTCGATCGAAGGTGCGAGCACCGCGCTGCCGTCGTTGGTCGGCCACCTCGCATATGGCGCCGTTACGGCGTTCGTGTTTGCGGCGCTCGAGAGATGGCACGGCCTGCGAGTCGCCGTCGATCCACGCTTCCGTGCGCGCGAAGAACGCCACCGCCAGCCGACGGGCAGTCCAGCTCCCGCACTCTGGGTGTTTGCACTCGGCATGGGCGTGTTGTTGCCGATCTTGCTGGGCTGACCCGACGCATTCACAACCTGTCGCTGTCTTCACCAATCCGCTGTCCTGACCGAGGAACGCCGTGAGCCCCCCTTCTCAAAGCCGTCTGCAGTCCATCGCGCATCGCGTCGATGCGATCTTCACTCCTCTCGCGCAATTGCTGACCCGCCTCGTGTTCGGCCAGGCCTTCCTGATCGCCGGCTTGGGCAAGCTGAAGGACCTCGATCAGGCCGTGAAGAACTTCGAGGCGATGGGCATCCCGATGGCCAACGTGCAAGCGCCGTTCATCGCCGCGCTCGAGTTTGGCGGTGGCATCCTGTTGCTAGCCGGGCTCGGCACGCGCGTCTTCGCGTTCTTGCTGTCGTGCACGATGGTGGTCGCGTTTGCGACGACCGAGATGTCGAGGTTTCCGAAGGGGTTCACGCTCGAGGTGGACTTCTCCGACATCACGCCGCTGCCGTTCCTCGTCGGCATGCTGTGGTTGCTGGCCAAGGGCGCTGGCAAGCTGAGCCTCGACCACCTGCTCGCGCGTCGCGCGGGGCGCGCGTAGCAGAGGCCGGCGCTGCGAGCCTGATCACTGTTTGCGCGAGAGGTTCTCGGGTGCGCTCGTGGACGACGGGAGTTCTTCCTTGGCCGGCGACGAGCCTGCGGTTGTCGGAAGCTCGAAGCGAGAGCCCGCGCGAGTCGACTCAGCCCCAAAGCCACCATTCTGCAGATAGAAGCGTTCCCCGCGCAAGCCGCCGCTGCGGTCGAGCCGTTCGCTCTTGCCATGCCCATCGTGCGTGAAGCGCGCGTTGTGCAGCGGCAGCCACTTGCCGGCAGACGTGCCCACCCAAGCGTTGCCGAATTCGCAATCGCGCAGCAGGTCGCCGTTCGCACCCGAGAAGTTCTCGTTGAACGAATAGAGCCCGCGCAGTCGCCCGCCGTCCTTCGGTGCGCGGAAGCTCGCAATCAGGCCCCATTGTTTGGTCTCGGCAAGCCAGAACCAGCCCGTGTACGTCGTGTGCTCGCCGTCGGGCTGTGCGTGCACCAGGAAGCGGAACGTCTCGCCGAGCTTCCAGTCGCGCACGAGGTGACTGTGGCCACCGGTCCCCTCGTTGCCAAACCCGCTCGCATGCACGCCGTCGCCCTTGGCGACGAGCTGCACCTGATCGTCGGCATCGACCTTGCCGCGATCCTTCGCTTCGTCGCCCGCATCCCACACGCTGAAGATGATTCGTCGTTCGGTCGCAGAGTTGACCTGCATGCCGAAGTAGCCGCGTTGCCAGCCAGTCGCCATGTAGTAGGTCCACAGCGGGTCGGTGCGCGGTGTGATCTCGCAGTAGAACCACTCGATATCGTCCCGGCGGGCGGTCGGCACGTCGTAGCCGAGATGCACGGAGGAAGCGTTGCGCCGTTCGACGGTGCTCGCGCGCAGGCCGACGGTGGCGGGGCCAGAGAGTCGAAGGCTCTGAATGGAGCGCAGGGCCGAGCCGTCGATGGTCTCGAGCGTGATGCGGTGATAACCGGCTGTGGCTTCGAGCTGACCGAGGTCGGCGCGGTCTGTGTCGGCTGGCAGAACAGTCTGGGTCGAAGCCCCACCTTCCCCCGGATGGGGTGTCAACGTGGCGCGCAAAGCCGTCGCCGGCGCGTTCGCGTCGCGGTTGAGTTGCAGCGCGAGCATGCCCGGTGTCGCGACGTGGATGTAGAAGACGAGCTGCCCTTCGCACTTCGCCACCGACCCGTCGTCGCGGCGACTCATGCGAGTGGCGTCGGGATGCGCGAAGCCCGTGCGAGCGGGCAGGGTGAAGGTCGAAGCCTGGGCGGCGGCGACGGCGGCGAGCAGCAGGGCGAGCGGAAGCCCGCGGGGGAATGGCATCTGCGGGAGTCTACGGAGTTGGGGGGCGATGGCCGGAACGAGCTGGTCGACGCGGATGCCGTTGATGCCAGGATGCCGTCCCGACCCTTGCCCAGTCGCGGCCGTGCGCTACCATCCTCCGTCCCCCGAAGCCGCAGGGCTTCACGTCGGTTCTCAAGGTCGGAGCGTAGCGCAGCCTGGTAGCGCACCTGCATGGGGTGCAGGGGGTCGGAAGTTCAAATCTTCTCGCTCCGACCAACTCATGTCGGGAGAGTTCGGCTGAGACATGGTGCCTGGTTGGATGCTGTCTCGATCCATTCGGCGGCACTCCGGATCGCCTTCACGGTTGAGCAAAGGGGAGGCCGAAAGACCGGTCGCGGCAGATCCACGGCGGCGGCAGATCGCCATCGGGGACTGGACGAGAGCACGCACGCTCCGCCACACTGCTACGAGCAGACGTCGCGGCTTGCCGTGTCGTGTGTTGAAGGAAGCTCGGCGGGTTACCACACCTGCAGCCGGGCTTCCGTCTTGTACGGGCCTGATGGTCGCGGCCCTTGTAGCGACAACGCCGGTGGCAAGCATCCGCGGATCCCGGCGGCCAGCACCTTCGCCGCCATCGCCAAGAACCAGAGCCAAAAGCTGCGCAGCGGGAGATGGAATCAGAGCCAGCTCAGACCGCCGGAATCAGGCGGATCTACGCCGCCGTCGACAGATCCACCGGTCGGCGTCACATTCGATGCTCGCTCGCGCCGTGGCGAGCGCCGCCACGTCCACCAGCGCGCTCGTAAGCGCTTGCGACTCTCCGAAGAATGTCACAGACCGGCCTTGTGCAGCCGTTCGATCAGCGTGGGTTTCCGACCGTGTTCGGCGCGCAGCGCCTCGAGGCGGCGGCGGAAGTCGGCTCCGTCCGTGCGCTCGGCGAGGTCTCGGAGGTCAGTCAAGACGGCAACCGCGTCGTCGTAGCGCTTCGGTTGCTTGGTGGCGACCAGTTCCTCCACCCGGTTCCAGAGCACGGGTTCCGTCCCGGCCAGCTTGTCGAGGTGCTTCCTCCTCGCTGCGGCCGTCTCGCGCGTGCGCCGGCGCTTCTCCTCGGCCGCCGTCTCGGCCTCGATGCGGCGCCGCTCATCGGCGGCGTGCTCGGCCGCACGAAGCAGCTCGGCAACGGTTCGCCTGCGGGATGGCACCCTGTCCGCACCGGCGCCGCGCGCGCGCCGCATGTGCTGGATGAGCTCGCTGGCGAGCGCTGCATCACCCGCGATCATCCGTGCGAGGAGGTCGTCCTTCTCGTCGACGGCGAGCTTCGCGAGCCAGGCCCGCACGTCTTCCGACTTTGTCTCGGAGTCGACGAGTGGCCGACTTGCCGCTGCGGCGACGCGGACTAGATCCGGGTCGACTCGCAGGAACTCGGTGAAGCTCGCGAGCGAGGCACTGAGCTCGGTGAGCCCATCGGGCACTGGCGGCTCGACGTCATCATCGTCGAGGTCGCCGCTCTGCGCGCACAGGAGCCAGCCGAGATAGAGAGCGCGGAGATCCCCACGGCCGAGCTCCGTCCGCGCCGAGATCAGCGACGAGAGTCGGCCGGCGTCCTCGACCCACTCGCCTCCTTCTTCGTCTTCGGAGACGAACGTGAGGATCACTTTCCCGTTCTTCTCGCGCACCGACGCCTGCTCGCCGGCGCAGTACTGGCCGGCGGTCTTCGCCTCGAGGAGACGTGCGGGCAAGCGCAGCTTCAAGACGTGGGTGCCCCAGTTCGCGAGATATAGGAACGCGTCGAAGTACCTCTCCATGCATGCGTCCACGTCGCCCTTGAAACTGCCCCAGGAGTAGTCGTTGACGAAACTCGTCGGCGTGATGCGCGCCCGCGTCGAGTACGAGCGAAGCTCGGCCATCTCCTTTGCGTCGAGTGGGCGGTCGATGGCTTGAAACTCGTAGTACTGGTATTCGCTCATGGCGACTCTTCGGGCGAACGATCGCGTCTTTCGGCCGGGGCGCACCGTTTCGCCTCCTTGCGCATCTGCTTCATCGCGCGCTGTGCGCGCGCCCGTTCCTCGATCGACATCACGACCTCGGGCCGCTCCCTACCGAACCTCTTGTGGTAGAGGTGCTCGATGAAGAGGGGCAGCGGCGCCTTCCAGGACTCCTCCTCCTGGTTGTCGAGCTTGCCGAGCTTCGTCGGGTTCATCCCGAGCTCGCGCGCCATCTGTACGTGCGCGTGCGACAGGTGGTGGCGTTTCCGCGCCTCGACCCAGTCCTCGAGGTGCTGCGGTAGTGTCTTCTTCTTGCCCATTCCCGTCACTCGTCTACGCGCCAGTGGCGGTACGCCTCGATCCACTCCGCGCCCTCGGGCGCCGGCAGCGGCAACGGGAGATCGAGAATCGGAAGCGCCTGCCGGTTGCGGCCGCATCTGCAGATGGCGACGATCTGCCCGCTGGCGTTCAGGTCCACACGGTCGACAGTCACCTGAACCCCGAGCACGGTGGTCTCGAAGGGCATCGCTAGATGCTCGTCGATCATCGTGAACCAGCCCGTCGTCTGCTCGGATTCGCCGTAGGCGTCGACGATCGCCTCTTCGATCATCTGCGCTATCCGCGCCTTGTTGACGCGTGGCATTGCCCGGTTCTTGGGTCTCATGCGACCGAGGATACGCGGACCGCTCTTCTTGCGCGCAGCGAACACGTTCCGTCGGCAAGGGGTCGTCCTGCGCACCATGATGGTGTGGCCACGATGCCTTTCGTTGCGTTCCGCGATCGCTTCCGCGACATGGCCGAACGAGAGACTCGTTCGGTCACCCTGCTGAAGGACTCGGGTCTCGGCCTCCCGGCGGGCGACTACGGGTTCATCGAGCTGTTCTGCGACGAACTCGGTTGCGACTGTCGGCGCGTTCTCTTTTCGGTCTTCTCCACGGCCAGCCGCAGTTGTGAAGCCGTGATCAACTTCGGGTGGGAGGGCGAGGGCTTCTACGCGGACTGGATGAAGGAAGACGATCCGGATCTGATTTGCGGAGCTCAAGGGTCCGGCCTTGCACTTCGGCTGCCCGCAGGGTGAACACGCGCAGGCCATCCTGGCCATGGCGAAACAATTCGTGCTCAGCGACGAGGCTTTCGTCGCCAGGGTGCGGCGGCACTACGCGATGTTTCGGGAAGAGGTAGAGAACGACGCTCGTCCCCGGCGGGACAGCAGCCGCAGAAAGATCGGCCGCAACGACCCGTGCCCCTGTGGCAGCGGTCGCAAGTACAAGAAGTGTTGTTTCGAAAAGGACCGCGCGCATGGCGGTCGACAGCGGCCGCCGGCGATTTGATGCCGCCGCCGCCACGCTCCAAGACCGGGTAGAGGCGAGGGTGGTCTCCGCGCCGAAATACCGGATCGCGTGGGAGATCGCCTACATCGTCGGCCGAGCCAGAGAACGCAGCGCGCGGCTGGTGCGCCTCGGTCAGCTCGCCCTCTTCTCCACGGCGACCGGCGATGCGTGGCTACTCGATCCGGCGGAGGGCATGGCCTTGCCGCTGGCTCTGGCTGGCGAACGGTTGCCGTCGAGGGTCGTGGAGACTGGTCAGCGCTTCGCAATCGAGTGGACCCACAACTACCGCGTGCGTGGCAACGCGATTCTCGTCGAGGAACGCGAGAGTGGCGCGAGCAAGGCGTTCGAAGGCTATCCCACGGCGGAGTTGGCGAGCCTGTGACAGAGGCCTCCCGCAGCTTGATCCGGATCCCGCGGTCCGCGGCGAGTACGGCCTCCTATCGTAGATCGTGAACTCACGCCCTGGATCGCATGCGTCGGAGCACATCCTCGGCCGGGATCACGCGCCCAGCCTGGACGTCGTCTTCCGACCGCGCCAGCGCGTCATCGAGCCGTCGGCGGTCCTCATCGCTCAAGTCATCCCACCAGTCCGCCGGCACCAAGTCCACCTCGCTTCCTTCGGGAAGGTCGGTGGGTTCGTCGAGGACGAGTCGTCCGTTCTTGACGCGTGCCTTCAGGTCGGACATCAACAAGAGTCTACCGTACCGCCACCTTGCGCGCGCTCCCCATGGGAGCCGCTGGGTGCGATGGGGTGCAGGGGGTCGGAAGTTCAAATCTTCTCGCTCCGACCAATTCATCACGTTGGCTGTTCTCGGGTCACTGCACCGCCGCAACTCGGCACTTCAGAGCGCGCGCCGATAGCGGATCTCGTCGACCGTCACCCCCAGACCGAAAACGTGCGCGTCGTGCCGTCGGAGCTCCATCGGTCCTTGTACGCGGCCTGCCACGTCCTGACGTGGACACTTGCCACCGCCTGCGCATCCCCGGGTCCCGCCAGTCTCAGCATCATTGTTCGTCGGCATCGTGAGTGCGTCTCGAGCGTGGTCAAGCGACACCGCGAGTGCGAGCATCGGCCGTGCGCCGGGGCCGATCCTGCCATGGCGGGAGTTACACGCGTTGCGTCAGGAGCGGCGGCGGGATGCCGAACTCAGCGCCACGGAAGAGCAGCGCACGTTCTGCTGCTCGAAATCGGCGTGGCAGCCTTGTTGTACCGCGCTGCGCTCGGCGCATTCGCCGCGCAGGGC
Organism: Planctomycetota bacterium; assembly: GCA_039921435.1. Lineage (GTDB taxonomy): Bacteria > Planctomycetota > UBA1135 > UBA1135 > UBA2386 > DASVAL01. The sequence goes on from JBDSBS010000239.1 coordinate 7,630, forward strand.
GTTGCGTCCCGTTGTCGTCATCGCTCGCCGTCACATTCGATACTCGCTCGCGCCGCGGCGAGCGCCGCCGGTTCGACCAGCGCGCCGATGCGCTCGTATCGCTTGCGGGTCTGGCTCCAGCGCACGACGACCGCGGTCAACTTGCTGGCGGCCCGCGCGCGGCGCGTCAGCAGCGCGTTCCCGGACGGGATCATCTCGAGTTTACCAAGGCCGGCGCAGGGCAAGCAGGCCGGACCAGGTGGTTCCATGACCAGCAGCGCACCCGAGCCGCCGCAGCGGTGGCATTGCCAGTCCCGGTGGCGTGGCTCGATGGCGACCAGCTCCGGCGGTTTCTGCGCCTTTGCCTCGGCCCGAGCCCGCTTCGTTTCCCGGAGCTTGGCAGACACCCAGTGTGTTCGCCAGGCGGCCTCGATCGCGGGCGCGTCGGACTTCGTGAACCGAAGTTGTTCTCTCGTTGCAGTCCGTGCCACGTATTCGGTCGTCGTCGGACGCAGCCCGGCTTGCCTTGCCCAGGCCGTGAGCAGGCGCATCGCCTCGGAGATCTTGCTCAGGTCGGCCTGTATGCCGCGCGCGAGGAAGGGCAAACGCAGGGTGCGCCATTCGAGCACGTGGTTCTCGTGCAGCCAACCGATGCCCAGCATCACGTCGATCGGGGCGACGTAGCCATTCTGACGCACCGCGGCGTCGGCGGCCTGGGCAACGCGCGCTGCCAGTGCTTTCCGGTTCTTCGGGTGCACGTCGAGCAGCATCCTGCGACGGACCCCATCACGCCAGCGGCGGCGATCCAAACGCCCAGGTCGATCGCGCGCGGGTTGCCATTGCCCGTGTCGGTACGGGCGTGCTGCTGAACGACGCGCGGCGGTTCGAGGTGAACGTCGGCGCGTACCCTTGGGCACGCGCGACAGCGTCGTTCCCGAGAGACTCCACGCCATGGTTCGTGCCGATGGAATCGCGTCCGCTTGGCAGCTTCCGCCCTGTAGAAGTGTCGCACGTAGCTGGCAGTGTCCCCGAGGACCGCGCTACCCAGATCCCATGCGTAATCCCAGAAGCCGGCTTCTCGCCCTTGGAACAACGTGGGCCGCGTTGCTCGGATCGTGCCTTGGGCAGCGTGACGTCCCCGAGGGATTCACGAGACAGGATCGTCTGCGCGGTTCCATGACACCCGAGAGAGAGTGGTGGGACGTCTCGCACTACGACCTGTCCCTGCGCGTCTTTCCCGAGACGAAGAGCTTGAAGGGAACGAACGTCATTGCCTTCAAGGTTCTCGCGGCGGGCGATCGCATGCAGATCGACCTGCAGCCGCCGCTCGAGATCACGCGCGTGGCCCACGGCGACGTGGATCTGGAGTTCGAACGGGAAGGAAAGGTCTACTGGGTTCGGTTCGCGAGCGCTCTCGCTGCGGGAGCCGAGGATCAGATCCAGGTGTTCTACGAAGGCAAGCCCGTGCAGAGTCAAAGGCCGCCGTGGAGCGGCGGACTCTCGTGGCGGAAGGACGAGCAGGACCAACACTTCATTGCCACGACCTGCCAGGGGATCGGCGCCAGCATCTGGTGGCCGAACAAGGACCACGGCTATGACGAACCCGATCGCGGCATGGACATCCGCGTCACCGTTCCCGAGGCGCTGACCGCGGTGTCGAACGGACGGTTGCTGTCCAACGAGCGTGATCCGGAGGCGAAGACGCGGACGTTCCATTGGCAGGTGAAGAACCCGATCAACAACTACGGAGTGAACGTCAACATCGGCAACTACGTGGCCATGTCGTCGGTCTACGACGGCGAGGGTGGCAAGCTGGATCTGCAGTACTGGGTGCTCGAGTATCAGCAGGAGAAGGCGAGAGAGCACTTCAAGGAAGTGCCTCGCACGCTCGCTGCCTTCGAACACTGGTTTGGCAAATACCCGTTCTATGAGGACAGCTACAAGCTCGTGGTCGTGCCGTATCTGGGCATGGAGCACCAGAGCTCAGTGGCGTACGGCAATGGCTTTCAAAACGGCTATCAAGGACGGGATCTGAGCGGGAGCGGAGTCGGGCTGAAGTTCGACTTCATCGTCGTGCACGAATCCGCCCACGAGTGGTGGGGCAACAACATCTCGATGAAGGATGCCGCGGACATGTGGATCCACGAGAGTTTCGCGAACTACGCGGAGAACCTCTTCGTCGAGTACCACTTCACGAAGAAGGAAGCCGAGGACTACGTCATCGGCTGCCGGGCGCTGGTCCGCAATGACCGCCCGATCATCGGAACCTATGGCGTCAACAATTCGGGCTCTGGCGACATGTACTACAAGGGTGGCAACATGCTGCACACGATGCGTCACGTGCTGAACGACGATGCAAAGTGGCGAAACGTGCTGCGCGGGCTCAACAGCGAGTTCTGGCACAAGACCGTCGGGACAGCGGAAATCGAAACGTACATGTGCCGCGAGTCCGGCGTCGACTTCAGTCGGTTCTTCGACCAGTACTTGAGAACCACGAACATCCCGGTGCTCGAGTACGCAGCGAAGGACACGTCGGTCTCCGTATGGTGGGGCAACGTCGTGGCGGGTTTCAGCGTGCCAGTCTTGGTGCGGATCAACGGCAAGGAGCAGCGCATCTTGGTCACCGACGAACCCAAGGACATCGCGCTGGCAGCCAAGTTGGAGTCGTTCGAGTTGGACAGGAACTTCTACATGACGGTCGAGCCTCGGTAGGATCGCGCTCTTCGTGTGCTCCGCTAAGCTTGTCGGTATGACGGCTACGAACAAGCGCGCTTCGACGCTGGGCGAATTGGCAGAGTCCGGCTGGCGCTCCAAGCGCGTCAAGCACGAGCTGCGCTCTAACTTGATCGCAGCGCTGGCGAGCAAGGCGCCGTTGTTCCCGGGCATCGTCGGCTACGACCGCACCGTGCTGCGCGACGTGCAGAACGCGATACTGTCGCTCCACGACTTCATCCT
>JBDSBS010000240.1:0-8335 GCA_039921435.1 Planctomycetota bacterium
CGCGGCACGACCATCGAGGTGGCCAAGTTCCTGACGGTGATCCGCACTGTCGCAGCATCGCTCGGCTTGGCGAAGTTCTGCGAACTCTCGGTCGCCGCCGACGCCAGCGAGAACCTGTTCGTCAGCGATCTCGACGACCGCGCGATCCAGACCGCGTTCCCGGGCCTGCCGTGCACACCGCTCGCCGAAGGCGTGCAGCGCTCGCTGCTCGAGTTCCAGCGGCTCGCGGCAACCCCGTCCTGACCCGCGCGACATCGAGCAGGCTCGTCGACGGGAAAGCGCCGTTCGGCGGCCTCCTGCAGCGCCGCGTAGTCCGGATGCGACGACGACATCAGGATCACGACAGCGTCTCGCACGGGGCTGCCGTCGACGGCGCGAACCTGCACCGTGAGGCCGTCTCGGACCGGCTGCTGCACCGGCATCGCCGCGACGGCGGCGAAGGGATCGTCAGGCAGTTCGAGTGCAGCAGCTTGTGCGATCGCAGGCGCCGCGGACAGCAATGCGAGGAGCCAAATAGATCGGAAGCGCGTGGTCATGGCGTCACCTCAATGATCCCGATTCTCTAACGTAGCGGTCCTGACTGTAGCACGCGAGCCGAGCAACGAGTCGAGCCAAGCCGGCCGACGTTGAGGGCCGCGGGACGTGGTCCGGCGATCACTTGGTGACTGCCGTGCGCGCGGCGACGATATGGAACGGCAGGCCTCGCTCACGCTCGAGACCGAGCTGCCGGTTGATCGCCCAGAGGTGGTGGTCGAGACCGATCTCGGTGTCAGGCACGAAGCCCGGTACCGAGATCACCTGTACGACGGCACCGCCGAGGCCGCGGTGCATGGTGCCGCGCGGAAGGTAGACGAGATCCCCCACGTTCAGCGGCCGCGACTGCAGGAGGTCGTGCACTTCGTCGCGCGACACGGCGTGCGCTTCGATCGCCGACACCTTCGCTGACGTCAAGAGTCGCGCGCCCTCTGGCGCTTGCTGCACCAGGTAGAACTCGTCGAAGCCGCCTTCGCGCGGATGGTAGTGCGAGAACGAATCGCGAATGCGCACGCGGTGCGCGTTGATCGTGTGCAGCACGTAGGGTCCGATTTCGGGCCGCCAGGTCAGTTCGATGCGCCGGTAGGCATCGTCTTCGTCGGCGCAACCGCCGGGTGTGTCGGTGATGCGCGGATCCCAGTCGGGTCGGATCGAAGCAGGCAAATCGTGCGGCAGCGGGCTCGGCAGCGAGAACGCCAACACGTCGACGGGGCCATGAGCCAGTTGCCACGATTCACCCGCGCGCACGAGCAGCACGTCCCCCACCGTCGGCGCCTCGGTTCGGCTTGCTGGCCCCTGCACGAACAGAACCCGGTCGCTCGCGACGGCCGGCAGCGCGCAGCACGATGCAAACCACGCGAGGTCGTAGCCGGGATTGGCAGCGACGAACGCGGCCCGCAGCGCGGCGAACCCACCGCTACCACCGTCGACCCCGAGCTCGGCCGCGTAGATCCGGTCGCTGCGCACGACCGCACACCCGCCAAGGAGGCACGCGGCCAAACAGAACGAGACACGGCGTGCTTGCATGGGGATCCTGGCCGCGCGCGGCCGACCTGCTACCCTACCAAGCTCACCCGTTCTCCAGAAGGCCGACCATGCCCCCACTCAACCGTCGCCGCTTCCTGCGTGGCTCCGGCGCCACCGCCCTGGCGCTGCCACTGACCCGCCTACTGCCGGGACGATCATGGCGTCCGCACGACCAACTGCGCATCGCCTGCACAGGCCTCAACGGGCGCGGTGGCGACCACATCGAAGGTCTTCGCAAACTCGCGGGCGTCAGTGTCGTGGCGCTCGTCGATGTCGATGCGCACGTGCTCGATCGCCAGGCGAAGAAGTTCACGGATCGAGGCGAGAAGGTCGACACCTACAGCGACCTGCGGCGCGTGCTCGACCGCGACGACGTCGACGCGATCAGCATCGCGACGCCCAACCACTGGCACTCGCTGCAAGCGATCTGGGCCTGTCAAGCCGGCAAGGACGTCTACGTCGAGAAGCCCGTCTCGCACAACGTCTGGGAAGGCAGCCAACTCGTCGCCGCTGCGCGCAAGTACCAGCGCATCGTGCAGGCCGGCACGCAGTCGCGTTCGAGCCACGGCATCGCCGAGGCCATCGCGTGGATGCAAGCTGGCAACCTCGGCAAGATCCTGCTCGCGCGCGGTCTCTGCTACAAGCCGCGCCAGAGCATCGGCAAGGTCGGCGGCCCGCAGTCCGTGCCCGAACACATCGACTACGAGCTCTGGTGCGGCCCGGCGCCCAAGACACCGCTGCACAGGAAGAACCTGCACTACGACTGGCACTGGGACTACGCGACCGGCAACGGCGACGTCGGCAACCAGGGCATCCACCAGATGGACCTCGCGCGCTGGGCACTCGGCGAGAGCACCTTGCCTCGGCGCACGCTGAGCATCGGCGGTAGGCTTGGCTACGACGACGACGGCAACACGCCCAACACGCAGATCGTCTATCACGACTACGAACGGGCTCCGCTGCTGTTCGAAGTGCGCGGCCTGCCGCGCGACAGCAAGGCCCAAGGCGGTGACTGGGGCAAGGCCATGGATGAGTACCAGGGTGCGCGCATCGGTGTCATCGTGCACTGCGAAGGCGGCTTCCTGCGCATCCCCGACTACACGCGCGCAATCGCCTTCGACAAGCAGGGCAAAGAGATCCGCCGCTTCGAAGGTGCCACCGACCACTTCGCGAACTTCACAGCCGCCGTCAAGAGCCGCAAGGTCGAAGACCTGCACGCCGACATCCGCGAAGGCCACGTCTCGAGTGCGCTCTGTCACCTGGGCAACGTCTCGCACCTGCTCGGCACACCCCACGGCAAGCAGGAGATCACGGCGGCCGCGGCCGGCAACCAGCACACCGCTGAAGCGTGCAGCCGCATGATCGCGCACCTCGAAGCGAACGGAGTCGATCTCGACGAGACCCGGCTGCAGCTCGGCCCGTGGCTCGACGTCGATGCGAAGAAGGAACAGTTCGTCGGCAACGACGCCGCCAATCGCCTCGCCACGCGCGAGTACCGTTCGGGCTTCGCCGTGCCCGCGGACGTCTGAGACGTGCGGCTGCCAAGGCTCGTCGCCTCAGTCGCGATGGCGACCATGGCCGGCTGCGCGTCTGGGCCTGCCGACTCAGGCTGGCCGCTCGTCGTCGACGAGGCGCTCGTCACGGCCGGCTGCCTGGATCACTTCGCCTACAGCGACACCTCGCGCTGGCGTAGGAACGACGACGCGCGCGGTGACCTCGAACTACTCGGCGACAGCCACTACGCGCCGCCCGTGCGGTCCCCGACCAGCATCGCGCTGTGGCGCTCGCTCGAAGTTGCGGACTTCAACCTCGAAGTCGAACTGCTGCAGACGGGACGCGACTACGGCCACCGGGACCTCTGCCTGTTCTTCGGCTTCCAGTCGCCGACGCGGTTCTACTACGTGCACCTGGCGCCGGCGCCGGATGCGAACGCGCACAATGTCTTCTTGGTGAACGACGCCCCGCGCACCAACCTCGCCCCCGTGCCAGCGCGCGGCGTCGACTGGGGGCACGACGTCTGGCACCACGTGCGCATCGAGCGGCGCACGGCAACCGGCACGATCCGTGTGTTCTGGGACCGCGGCACCGAGCCAATCCTCGATGCCACGTCGACGACGTTCGCGTGGGGCCGCATCGGCTTTGGCTCCTTCGACGATTCGGGTCGCTTCAGGTCGCTGCGTGTGTGGGCGCCGAACACGCGCCCACCTGCCGCGCAGGTCGCGTTCCAACCCTGACGCAGGACGCAATGAGACTCAGGCCGTGACGCTGCGCGCTGCCGGCGCATAGACTCCGCGGCTCCCACTCACCCGGAGCCACCATGCGCCGCCGCCCGAATCTTGCGCTAGCCCTGCTGGTCGTCTTCGCTGGATGCGCCGCGCAGCAGCCGGCCACTACGTCCGTGGCATCGTCGTTGTTCGACGCCCAACCACAATCCACGACATCCAAGAAGGAAACCATGATGGACATGACCGCGCTCGACGCGCTCGCCGGGACAAGCTGGACCGGCGAAAACGAACTCTGGCTCGATCCGCTTGGCAACACGGCGTTGAAGAGCCCGGCCACGCTGAAGATCGAGAAGGGCAAGATCACGTACACATGGTCGCACGAGGGCACCGTGCACAGCGGAACGATCACCGTCGGTGACGTCGTGCACTGGCACGACACGTTTCACATGGCGAAGGGAACCGACTGCAAGCCGATCGCGGGCGCGTGGGGGCTGATGCAGTTGTGGTTGACCTGGTCGATGGGCAACAGCCCGGAGTGGGGCTGGCGGATCGGCCTGTTCCAGCGATCGGCCAACGCGCTGGTACTGCAGATGACGGTCGTGATGCCGTCCGGCGAAGAAGGTCGGGCCGTGCGGATGGCGCTCACGAAGACCCCGTAGCGTGATTGGACCGTGCAGCCGAGCGCGCTTCACCTCGCCTGCGCAGCAACGCACGAGCCGATCCTCATCACAGTTCCGACCACTCGAGCACCCGCGTCTCGTCCACCTCGCCGTCGCCATCGGCATCGACCGCGATCTCCACGTTCGACAGGTCGAGCACCGTGATCACGATGCGGCTGCCGCCGGCGCCACGCACCTTCATGACCCCGGCCCCCGAGAACGGGTAGCCCAGCGGGCCCGTGAACGGTTCCTTCGTCTCGAACAGCACGAGACCACCGACAGCCTGGTCGAGCACGGCCCCGCGCGCGAACTTGGCCACGCTGTAGTCCAGCGAGTAACGGTTGTAGGTGAGCGTATTGCCGGGCATCAGCGTAGTGCCCCCGACCGCGAGCCCCGCCTCGATCTGCAGTTCCAGAATCGCCACGGTGGCGCGCTTCTCTATGCGGCAGCGCAGGGACCCGTTGACCACTTCCGTGATGTCCCCGAGCGCGACTTGCAGGTTCACGAAACTGAGTCGGCAGGCGATGATCCACGTGAAGCCCTCGAGCGGGTCGCCCTGCACGGTGATCTGATCGAGCACCATGGTGCCGTCCAAAGTCATGGCGTTCTCGGCATAGCCGACGAACGTGATCGCGACCTCGTCGCCCGTCGACACACGCTGATTGCCATCGCGGTCGTCGATCGTGCGCAGCACGTGACCCGAGCCTTGACCCGGCAGATTCTCGGTGAGCAGCACCGGCAAGGTGAAGCGCGTGGTTGTCAGCTCGACGAGCCGATACTCGACCAGCGTCGTCAGGCTGGCTGCGGACGTCGTCATCGGTGGAATGGCGTTGAGCACGGTGGCGCCCGACGCCGCGACGCTGGCCAGGCCGAACGCGGCATGCAGTGCGGCGCGGGAGACGTCGAGCGCATTCGCGGCGGTGATCTCGACACTCGGGATCGGCGCGACCTCCGGGCTCGAGTGCTTGCTGCTGCACGCGATCATGCTGCAGGCCATCAGGAGGAGGGGGAGGTTGACGAAAGAGGTCTTGCTCATCATGACTGGCAACGATGGTCGCACAGGTGCGCAGGCGACGGGCACGGTTTGCAACGCTTGGCGGTTCCTTGACGCATGCTTCATGAATACGTCGATCACCGCTTGGCTGACTCGCTGTTCGGTTGCAGCACCGCTTGGCTGGCGCACTGCTTGGCTGGCTCACTGCTTGGCCAGCGCCGCCCGTTCGATTTGTTCGAGGAACTGTTGGATGTTGTCGCGCGGCTTCGCAGCCTGCGCCCGCCGCAATAGCGGCACCGCCTCCGAGTACTTGCTCTGCCCGACCAACAGCTGCGCGTGTCGCACGTTGGCGTCGGCCTCGAAGTCGGCCAGGCCCGCAGCGCGCTCATAGCAGAACACGGCCTCTTCGACCTCGCCGCGACGCGCGTGCAACTGACCGAGCTGGATCAGCGCGGCGCCGTCCAGCGGGTCGAGTGCTGTGATCTGCGCGAGCACCTTGGCCTGCTCCTCGTCGGCCCCGACCGACGTCGCCAGCCGACAGCGCAACCACAGCACCTGCTTGCCGCAGGCTTCTTCGAGCTGCGCGCCGTAGGCCTGCTGCATGCGATCGAGCAACCGCTGCGCCTCCGTGTTCGCACCGCGCGCCGCGAGTGCCGTCGCCGCCGCCATCGACGCCTTCGGCCCAGCCTGCTTGCCGATCGCGCGTTCGTAGGCCAAGGCCGCGAGGTCGTACAGCTCCCCGTTGACGTAGATGTTACCCAGCGTAGTGAGGCTCTCGGCCGTCGACTGCCCGAGTCGATCGACGAGTTCGAGGTTCTCGGCCGCCTTGCTCGGCTCGCGCAGGCCGATGTAGGCCTGCGCCTGCAAGAGCCAGAGCTCCGAGCGTTCGGGTTGTTTGGCGATCAGGTCACCGAGCAGCGATGCCGCATCGGCGAACCGGCTCTGCTTGAAGAAGGTCTTCGCGAGCTGCAGGCGCCAATCGAGCTGAGCTGGATCGAACAAGATGGCCATGCGGAACGCGGACTCGGCGGACACCTGGTCGTCGGCATTGGCGTGGGCCAGCCCGAGCAACCCGTAGGTCATCGCCGTGCCGCCGCCCTGCTCGACGACGCGCGTGAATGCCCGCGCCGCGGCCGCGTGCTCACCGGCACGGAAGCGGATCAGGCCCAGGTCGCTCCATGCGCGCCGAAACTTCGGGTGCTTGGCGACCGCGGCCTCGAGTGCCGTCGCCGCTTCGTCGAACCGCTCCCGTTCGATCAGCAGCTTGGCGAGGGTCAGGTCGAGCTTGGCATTGCTCTTGGGCACGACACCGGCGCGCAACTTGGCAAGCGCCTCCTCCAGCTTGCCGGCCCCTCGCAGCTCGAGCACCGCATCCATGACGTCGACCTCGTCTGGCGACAGCGAGCCCGGTTCGATGTCGTTCTCGGCCAGATAGCTCTCGGCGAAGCGCCGACGGAAGTCAGGGTCGTTCCAGATCGCGAGCACTTGCGCGCCGTCGGAACCGCCCGGTGCAGGCTCCTGCAGTGCGGAAGTCGGCCGCGTCGACGGCGAATTCTCCGCGGGCGACCGCGACGAGCGTTCGGCCGATGCAGCCAATGGAACGGCCGCAGCATTCGGCAAGGCCTGGCACGCGCCCCACCACGGTACACACAACGGCAACAGCAACAGACGAACGGAGAGGCTTCGCGACATGACGATCATCCTTCGAACTTGAACGGTTGGCGCACGCGGAACCGCACCGGCTTGCCGTCGCGCTGCCCTGGTTCGTACTTCCAACTCTTGACGGCGGCCAAGACAGCTTGGTCGAACGCCGGGTCGCTCGATCTTTCGACGACCGGCGTCTCGACGCGGCCATCCGCACCGACGACGAACAACACCACCACGGTGATGGTGCCCGTCAGCTTCTTGCGCAGCGCTGGCGGCAACACCGGCTCGGGTTGGTGCACGGCGCGCGGCTTCTGGTCGAGATCCGCGAGCGAGAACAGCGAATCAACGCCGCCGCCGCCGTCGCCACCGAGTCCCTTGATCTCGAGCACCGCGGCACCGCCGAGGCCATCGCCGAAAGTGCCCGGGTTAAGCGCCAGTTCGAGCTGTGCCAGGTCGAGCGGGGGCGCCTGCTCGGCGAGTTCGGGCAGCTTCTCCTCCGGCGGCTTGTCTTGCTCGGGCGGTTCTTCGACCGGCGGCGGGGGCGGCGGCAGGGCCGTGCTGTCGATCGAACGTACGTCGAGGTCCGGTTTGGGTCCCTGACCGATGGCCTGCAGCAGCGGCAGCACCAGGAAGCAGGCCAACGTCAGTACGCACGCCGTCGAGAGCACGGCGATGCCGTGCCACACCCGCTGCCAGCGCGAAGGAGCGGTCGCAGTCTGCACGCGTCAGCTCCGTCCCACGGCCCGGCTCGTCGCCAGACTCACCTTCTCGGCGCCGCCGAGCTTGGCTTCGTCGATGACGCGCACGAGCAACCCAGCGGGTGCAAGGGCGTCGGCCTGCACGATGACCGGCACCTTCTCCTTCTGCAGCATGCGGCTGACGACCGGCCGCACGCCGCTCATGCCGATCTCGCGACCACCGTAGACGACTTCGCCCTTGGCGGTCAACGCGATCAGGATGCTCGTCTTCTCGAGCTGCACCGACGAGGCCGCCTGCGGTTTGTCGACCTCGACACCCGTCTCGTCGACGAACGTCGTCGTCACGATGAAGAAGATCAGCAGGATGAAGACACAGTCGATCATCGGCGACATGTCGATGCCGCCATCCGACGTGTCGTCGTTCGAAGAGTCGCGGAAGCGTGCCATGATGGTTTGGGTGTTGGGTCAGGCGGCGGCCGCATCGTGCAGCCGTCGGAAGAGGAACTGAGTGCAGACCGTCTCGAGGTGGGCGAGGAACGCGCTGTAGCGCTC
>JBDSBS010000241.1:0-9392 GCA_039921435.1 Planctomycetota bacterium
CGATTCAAGGCCTCGGCGTCGGGGGCCTGCAGCGCGAGTTCGTTCAAGGCCCTGAGCACGCGGCCCGTGCGCTGCACGATCTCCTCGCCGCCGCCGCCGGCGCCGCGCAGTTCGCTGCACCGGCGGAGCTCGGCATTGGCGATCTCCTCGACCTCATGCGCGAACCGATTGCCCTTGATCGCGGCGATCAGTTCCCGACCAGGTTCCTCTTCGGGAAGCAGTGCGTTGGCTCGTTCCAGGTTGTCGATCACGTTCTCGAGCGGCGCGCCGCCCATCACCAGTTCATTCGCCAACTCGATGTGCCGCCGAGCCCGGATCCGATCCCAATTCGCGAGCACACCCCGTGCGATCACGCCACCAGTCGCGGCGAGAATGGTGACGCTGGCCACCGCCGTGGGCCAAGGGTTGCGTCGGACGAACTTGACCGCGCGTTCCACCAACCCCGGCGGTCGGGCGAGGATCGGCCGCATGGCGAGCAGGCGTGCGAGATCGTCCGCGAACGCTCGCGCCGATCCGTAGCGGCGGCGCGGGTCCTTCGCCAGCGCGGTCAGGCAGATGGTTTCGAGGTCGGCTGTGACCTGCGGGTTGAGCTTGCTCGGGCTGCGCGGCTCGCTCTCGAGGATGCGTCGCAGCACGTGCGGGTTGGTCGCCGCGGCGAACGGCCGCTGGAGCGTGATCAACTCGTAAAGCGTGACGCCGAGCGCATACACGTCGGTCCAGGGGCCGATCGTGCCATCTTCCGCAATCTGCTCGGGCGCCATGTACGATGGCGTGCCTGCGCCGGTGTGCGTGTCAGGCGAGGTTGCCACCGGATTGGCGTGTTCCCGCGCGATGCCGAAGTCCACGAGGTGCGGCTCGCCTTCGCGGTCGACGAGGATGTTGCTCGGTTTGACGTCCCGGTGCGTGATGCCTTCCTGGTGGGCATGATGCAACCCATCCGCGACCTTCGCGACGAGGCGCACGGCGGCCTCGAGGTATGGGCCCCTACTGGCGTTGGTCGCGCCAGGCGGTTCCGGCAGCAGATGTTCGGCTCGGAGCGCTCGCAGCTTCGTGGCCGCAGCGGCGCTCAGGATCTGACCCAGCGGCTTTCCTTCCACCAGATCCATGGCGAAGTACGGCAGCCCCTCCGCCGTCTCGCCGACATCGTGGATCGCGACGATGTGGGGATGGCGGATCTGTGCGAGCAGGCGCGCCTCGCGCCGGAACCGCTCTGCGGCCCTCGGTGAGGCGGCAAGACCGGGTTGCACCTTCAGCGCGACTTCACGGTCGAGCGCGGGATCGTGGGCGCGGTAGACAACTCCCATGCCGCCGCGGCCGAGCTCACCGAGGATGCGAAACCGGCCGACCGCTTCCGGGACGCGTGCGGCTGCGGCGGCCGGCGGCTCGCCCCGAGCCCCGTGGAGCACGGCCATGACCTTGGCCGCGGCGTGGATCTCGGGCGCAAGGTCAGGCCATTCGCGGCAGGCTCGCTCGACCGCTGCCTGATCGCCGCGTTCCAAGGCATCCATGCACGCGGCGAGGATCTCCTGCCGCTGGCCGTCGGGTACAGGCATGAGGTTCTCGCGGCAGGGTCTGAGGAATCGTCGCGCGCTACTTCAAGGCAACCCGCCCCGCTCCGCCCTGGCTGAAGGACAGGCCGAGAGCATTCGCGCCCGCGTCCAAGACTGCGAACTGATCATAGAAGAGCGCGCCGGCGATCGCGGGATTGTTGGGAAAGAAGCGACCCACGGTCGCATTGCCCGCCATCGCGATGGAGAACTCGGTGTGGACGGGATCTACCAGGAGATTGCACAGCGGCGCCCCGAGAATTCCGAGGTTGAACGGCAGCGGCCCAATGCTCGATGAGGTGTTGGAGAGACCCCACGCGAGCACGCCAATGGACACCGACGGTGCATTGGTGAGATTGACCTCGAACGTCTCTCCGAGCCACGGCAGCTCGTTCGCAGCGACGCCGAGATTCGGCGTGCCGGCACTGCCTGGACAACCGCTGCCAAACAGGACATAGGTCGCGGGCGTCGGGTGGTAGTACTCCCACGTCTGGTTGAGGAATTGTCCTGTGCTGGTGCGCCCCCCGAACACGACGGTGCGCGACCGCGTGGAGTCGTACGCCATGGCGTGGTAGCGAACGGGCGCCGGTGCGAGGGCGGGCATGCGCTGGAGCCAGTTGCTTCCGTCCCATTCCCAGGTGTCGTTCAGCTGTTGGTTGACAGAATTGTTGCCACCAAACAAGACCACGCGCTGGCGCAACGAGTCGTACGCCATGGCCGACGATTCGCGCGGGCCTGGGCTGGTCAGCGGAGACGCCTGAATCCAATTGGTTCCGTCCCACTCCCATGTGCTGCCAGGGTAGTTCGTGGGGCTGAGGCGCCCACCGAACGCGATGACGCGCTGACGCGCCGCATCGTAGGCCATGGCCATTTGGGTGCGGGCCCCGGGACTGCTCGTGGGGAAGCGCTGCGTCCATGTGGTGCCATTCCACACCCAGGTGTCGCCGAGGTAGCCACCGCCGTACCCGCCAAAGAGCACGGTCTCACCGCGCGCTTGGTCATGGGCCATGGCGTGGTAGTACCGCGGCGGCGGACTTCCCGCGGGCGTACGTTGCGTCCAGTTCGTGCCGTCCCACTCCCAGGTGTCGTTGGCCGCGCCAGTCGTGTAGCCACCGAAGAGAACCGTTAGCCCGCGACCGGAATCGAACACCAAGCGACCGCTATCACGCGCGGGCGGGCTGTTGGCTGGGAACCGGAGCGCCCAGTTGGTTCCGTCCCACTCCCAGGTGTCGAAGAGGGCAATGGCCCCGGTCTGGCCGCCGAACATCACGGTCTGCCCGCGTAGCGAGTCGAACGCGAGTCCAGTGTCCTGCCGCGCCGGGGGCACGGTCGGCGAAGTGCGCAGATTCCAGACCGTCTGCGCATGGGCGTGGGATGCAAGGCTTGTGATTGCCAGGCCCGCGGAGATCGACGCAAGCCAACAGCGCCAGGCGGAGACAGGGGGAGAAGAGAGGTTCATGAGTCGGTTCCTGCCAGAGACAAAGTGGTCGATGCACCGCCTCGTGGCGGCGCCATGCGCTTGAAAGGGGAGCCCGCGATGGGACCGGAAACTCCGGGCGAGGTTTCGCAGGTGCGTCCGTGCGCAAAGGGGCCGATTAGCCAGCCCAGGACTGTGGTGCGGAAGCTAGGATGCCGACCGCATTGGTAGACCCGGCTCCGATCAACAGCGGCGGCAACCTGGACTTCGGAGCCCCGGCGGCAACCGAGTTCACCCGCACGCGCGGCGACCTCGAGAGGTGGCGCGCCGGCGATGCGAGTGCGTTCGATGAACTGTGGCGGCGCTACCGTCCCGCCCTCGAAATCCTGATCGCTGGCCGGATCCGCTCGAGCACCGAGCCGGCGTTGCGGGCCCGGCTCGACGGCGACGACGTGCTGCAGGAAGTAGCGATCACGGTCTTCGGCAAGCTGGGCGAGTTCGAATACCGCGGCCCAGGATCCGTGCTCGCGTGGATGTCGATGATCGCGAAGCGAACCGTCAGTGACTGGGTCGACTATTGGCGCGCCGGCAAGCGGCATCCTCGCGTCGAACTGCCGCGCGCGAGCCCCGACTCGGGCGCGACGACGAACGGTTCCGCGACGACCTTCGTCGACCAGGCGCAGGGCCAGGCGACACAACTCGCGGTGCGCGAGCGACGCCTCCGCCTGGCCGCGGCGATGGCCTCCTTGTCCGAACGGGAGCACCTGATCGTGCTCTGGCGCTTCTTCGGCGGCGCGGCCTGGACGGAAATTGCCGCGGAGCTCGGTGCGCCGAGCGCCGATGCGGTGCGCAAGGAATGCTGTCTCCGCGTGTTCCCCGCGCTCGCGGCGGCACTCGCCCAGCGTTGAGCACGATCGCACCCAGCCCCCGGCAGTCGCGACGCCGACGTTTCCGCACCGCGCGGGTTTTCTGGGAAGTTCAAGCTGCGTCCCGGCCCACCCGGAACCCACCACCCCACGTTGCCCCGCGTGCGACTCGGCATGGAATCGCACCCCTGACCCCCGCGACTCGGGGCGTTTCGCATCGCATCGAACAGCTTGCCGCCGCTCGCTAGGAAACCACGCGACTGCGCCAGGTCGACGGTGCTACGCGCAGGGCGTGGTGATCGGTCCGGGCATCGCCGCGACGGAGGTGCGCTCGTTCGTGCTCAACGCTCGGGGCACGCCCGCTGAACCCGGCGTGTTGCCCGGCGTCGCAGTGAGGCGCGAACTGCCGCGGGCCCGCGCGCGGTGCGAACGGCGCTACTTGATCACGGCGTCGCGCTTGGCGAGCCGCTTCGCCAGTTGCGACCCCGAGTAGAGCGCGCCTTCCATATAGCCGACGAACCGGTAGCAGGTGTGTTCGCCCGCGAAGTGCAGGCGACCCTGCAGGCCGTCGTAGAGCATCTGGCCTTGCGTCGTGATCTGTCCCGGCGCCGGGAAGGAGTAGCTGGCCTTGGTCCACGGCTCGTTCGGCCAGTCCATGAAGAACGTCTTGCCGCCGAGGCTGTCCTTGAAGCCAGGGTACAGCGCTTCCAGCTCCGTCAGGAACGCCGTCTTCTGCGCTTCGCCGCGCAGGGCGCGGGCGCGCTCGGCGGAGGGGCCGCCGCTGAACGCGACGAAGACGACGTTCTCGTCGCCTTCCTGACCGTCCGTGCCTTCCCAGGTCATGTTGAACACGCCGTCGGTGAGCGCGTACTGCTCCTGATTCGCTTTCTGCCAGAAGCGCGACTTCATGTGCGCGAACCACTTCGTGTTCAGGCACATCTGTGGGTTGAGCATCGCCGGCAGGCCGGGCTTCCACTCGATCTTCGACCACACCGACGGCGGCACCGCGACGACGATGTCGTCGCACTCAAGCGTGCGGCCGTCGGCGCAGGTCACGACGATCTTGTTGTTGGCCCACTCGATGCTGCGCACTGGCAGCTCGAGCACGAGGCTCTTGATCTTCTCGGCCAGCTTCGTGGCCAGTTGCTGGTTGCCACCCGCGCAGCGGTAGATCTCGCTCTCGTCCCGGTAGCTCGCCGCGTTGCCGTGTCCCTTCACCTGCGTCAGGTTGCCCAGGAAGCTCTGCTTGCCGACGTCCTGACCGTTGTTGGACATGAACTCGACCGCGAGCGCCTTCTTGCACATCGCCGAGCACTCGATCGTCTCGATCCACTCCTTGGTCGTGCGCAGGTCGAGCGCCTTGGCATCGGGGGTCTTCCACGGCTGGTCGGCATCGACCTTCTCGGCCGCGGGGTCGATGTTCTTCGCAAACACCTCGTCCATCTCCGTCAGCAGGGCGGCGGCCTCTTCGCGCGACAGGCGCTTCTTGTCGAGCACGATCGGCTGCTCCCACTCCTCGTTCTCGGAGAGTTCGAGCATCGACAGCCCGAACGTGTCCTTGTAGGCCATCCAGGTCGGGTGGTTGGAGCCGATCAGCTCGCCGCCGACTTCGATCACGCGCTTCTCGACGAAGTCCGTCGACGATCGCACGCGACCGCCGACCCGGTTCTGCGCCTCCAGCACCGTGACGTCGTAGCCGGCGGCTTGCAACTCGTAGGCGCAGGCGAGCCCCGAGAAGCCGGCGCCGACGACGACGACTCGTTTGCCGAATGGGCGGCCGAAATGCAGCAGGTCGCGGCTCGACAGCAGGAGGCCGCCGGCGAGGCTGCCGGCGAGGAACTCACGGCGGCCGGACACGAACTTGGGTTCACCGGCGAAGCGCGCGAGACGACGATAGAAGGAGCGGGTCATGACGATCGAGCGGAGCAGCGGGGAGAAAGGAAGAGCGGACGTCTGCCGGCCGGGCCGGCCACGCGGTGGCTCTGCAACCACTGGCTCAGGAACCAGTGGCTCAGGAACCAGTGGCTTCAGGAACCAGTGGAGCCGGAGCCACTGAACCTGCAACGACAGCCGGCGGACGTCACTCGTCGTTGGTCGGGCCGACGCAGATCAGCCACAGCTTGAAGAAGTTCATGATCTGCTGCTTGGTCAGCTTGTTGGCGTTCAACGCGTAGGTGACCTTGCTGGCGGTAGGGGGCGAGTCCGCACCCGACATCACGTCGACGTACGAGATGCGGCCGGTCAGCGCCGGAATCGAGTTGTCGACGGCGAAGAACGCCTCCTCCTCGCTCATCTTCTCGAACGCCGCCGCCTCATTGCCCGAGCTCTTGTTCTTGGTCTCGTTGAAGCGCAGGTTGAACTCGTAGTAGCTCTTGCCGCTGGTCTCGTAGTCCTTCTCCTTGACCCACTTGATCGAGCCGGTGAGCAGGTCTTCGTAGTCCTTGCCATCGAGCGAGTAGCGGAACGTGATGCCGTCGGTGAAGTAGTTGCCGGTCTCGTAGTCGTAGTCGAGACGCCCGACCGCGATAGCCTTCGGGTAATTGGCAGCCGGCCCCATGGCCAGCGTGGTGTTCTCGAATCGCATCGGATCACTGCGCAGCACCTTGACCTCGACGGTGCGGCCGCCGATCACGCGCTTGTAGAGCCGGCTCGTCAGGCCTTCCTTCTTCTCGGCCTTGCCGATCAGCTTGCCGGCGAAGACGTCCTCGAAGGCCTGCGCCTTGCCCGTGGCGTCGACCTTGACGCGAAGGGCACTCTCCTTCGCCTTGCCGCCCGACAGGTCGTAGGCGCCGGTCTCGGGATCGACGGGCACGGTGCCTACCCATTTGCCGACCACCTTCTTCTGCTTCGGGTCGCTGGGATTGATGACGGTCAGGTCGACCGAGTAGTAGAGCGACGCGTCTTGCTTCGTGCGGCCGAGCACGCTGCTGAAGAGCTTCGGCATGCGCGTGATCGTGCCGCTGAACTCGGTCGTCTTGGCGACCTGGATCGCCAGCTTGTAGGTGTCCTTGGCCCCGAGCGCCGCCGAGCCTTTCTTCAGGTCGCCCGTCGTATCGAGCTTGCTGCGCGTTTCGAACTCGATGTCCATCGTGCCCGCGATCACGCCCTCCTCGGTCAGAGTCGCTGGCGCTGGCGCTGGCGCTGGCGCTGGCGGGGCCTGGGCGGCGGCTAGCGAGGGCAATGAGATCAGGGCAATGAGACAAGAGGCCGTGAAGACAGGAGTGCGCATAATACTCTCTCGTGAGAAGTCTGGTTTGCGGAGCGAAGGCGCCGACGAGATGACTCGGTCCGGCACGGGATCAGCGGGGAACTATGCCGCGCTGCGGCGCCGCCGGCAAGAACTCACGTGAGGTGCGCGTTCGTCGCGACCGACGCGACGCAGTGCTCGGCGCCGCTGCCCGGGACCGTTCTTGATGAACTCGCGACGATCGGGCTGGACGTCGATGCTGCCGTCCTCCCCCGGCAGGTGTTCGATCTCGCCGAGGCCGAACTCGACGTTGCCGATGCCCATGCGGACGGCGGCGCCGCGGGCCAACATCTCCGGCGTCATGTCGACCCCGATCACGCTCCCCTTCGGGCCCACGCGAGCCCACGCGGCGGGCGGCGAGGAAACAGTCGATGCTGACGGGCGACCACGTCGAGAACGGGACGATCGACGCCACCGACGTTCGCAGTGTGCTGCGACATCGGCGCGTGCCACACGCGCCCGGCAAGCGGAGGCGGGGTCGACGGCGTACGCGTGGGCCGAACTGCTGCGCCGGGTCTGGCTTCTCGACGTGGTCGCGATGCGCCTGCGGCGATGTCGCATCGAGGTAGCCGCGGTAGCCTGCAGTACGAGGAGCACGTCAGCGGCAAGATCGGTCGGTGCGGGTTGCCACAGTGCTTCCTTCAACCCGAGTCGCGTGCCGAGCCAATTGGCGATACCGAGCAGCAACCGGCCCTCGGCCCCGCTGTCTATTGCGACGGGTTCGACCTCCGTGTCGAGATGCAGGCGAGCGAAGCTGTCCTCGCCGAGGCGCCGCCAGAGCACTTGCTGCGGCGCGCTGTCGCCGAGCCGGAGTTGCAGCGAGAGGCTGACGGTGCCGCACCCGGCAAAGAGCTGCACCAATGCACGTCGATGTGGCGCCGGCGAAGTGATCCGGACGACGCTCCCAACGCGGGGCACAGTGCGATGCGAATTTGACCGCGTGCTTTCGGAACGTCCGTGCCAGATCCGACGTGCAGCTTCAGCGGGTACAGGCTGCGAGCGCTGCACCGCCCGGAATGGGAGATGCAGCGCCCGCATCGCGACCGAAAACTCAGGTGCTGGAACTCAGGTGATTGCGGCGGTCGCGTGCCTGCCGAGTTCCGATCAGTAGCTACGTTCGCCAGAGAGGATGCGACCGTAGTTCGAGACCTGGACGCCGAAGGCATTGGCCAGCAAGTTCTGCACGATCACCTGGTCAAAGACCACCATCCCGCGCAGCGACGCGCTACTCGGCAGCAAGAAGATCAGGTCGGCGACACCGGTGGCGTCGGTCATACCGACGGTGAGGACCAGTGGATCGACGTTGATCGTGCATCCAGGGGCACCGACCCCCGTCATGTCGTACGGCAGGATCACGGCGCCACCGTTGGCTGTCGTGCTGGAGAAGCCCTGCATCAGGATGTACGGCGCATTGGGCGGGCAGAGGGTCACCTGCCGAGCAAACGTGTTGCCGAGCGTCGGGACCTCCGACGTGAATTGGCGAACCAGCGTCGGGAACGGCGCCGTGCCACAAGTGCCGTTCGCAGCAAAGGTCGCGTAGCTGGCCGCGACGTACGGTGCTGGGATCACTGAGCTGAGCTCCAACTCATAGTCCCCCGACTGGCCGGCGGTCGTTCCGGGCGAGATGACCTCGATGTAGAAGGTCCCCGGCGTGAGGAAGAAGCTCACCGTCACGCGGCCGTGCAGACCGGCCGTGCTGGTGCTCACGTCCAGGATGTTGCCGCCGGTCGCTCCCAGCGCGAGCGCGCCAGTCGAGTCGCGCAGGTTGACCGTGGTGTCCAGCATCGGGGTGGCAGTGAGACCGTCCCGCGTTTGGTAGGTGATCGTGCTCGGAGTGCTGATCACGATCGGACCCCACCAGTCACTGGGGTCGGTGCCGGTGCTGAGGGTGACGTTGCCCCGGCCGATCTGTCCGGACGCGAAGGCGATCGCCGAGCCAGTCGTGTTGTTGCTCTGCGTGCCGACCGCCTCGGTCTCGGTCACGATGCTGCCGGTGTCCATCGGCATGGAGAACACTTCGAGCATGTAGTTGCCGGTTGGCACGACGCCGGCGGGCATGACCGTCGGCGCGACGAACGGCGTCTGCGGATTGCGCACGGCGATGTAGTACGTGCCGGCGGGCCACACGCGGACCGACGAAGTGCGGGCCGTCAAGTTGCTGGATGTGGCCGCCACAGTGCCGAAGGCCGGTACGAACAGCGACGTGGCCGGCAACAGCGCATTGCCGACCGAGTCATAGAGGTGATAGCGATGAACGAAGACCCACGGGGCGTCGCCCTCATTGATTTGGAACCACAAGCCCGTGGCCGGCGCCG
>JBDSBS010000242.1:0-3151 GCA_039921435.1 Planctomycetota bacterium
ACGGCGTTGGGGAACATGGCGACGTTGAACGTCATGTTGAAGCGGAAGCCGGTCACCGAGTCCTGGCTGATGCCCGGGCCTGCACCCGCGCCGATGCCCTCGCGCCAATCCTTGGGCAGCCCCGGCAATGGCGCGGTGCCTGATTGGTCCAACCTGGCACCCTGGAACAGGATGGAGACTGGCAGGTTCGGGTCGTTGGCCTTCTGCGTGCCGGGCGCACCTGAATCGGTGTACGTCACGACGGGGCCTGTGCCAGTTGCGTCGACGTCGAGCTCATAGCGCAGCCACTGCGGCGGGAAGATCGTGCCGGCTGGGTACCACTTCGACGTGCAGCCCGAGAACTGGTCGCGATCGGTCAGTGCCCCTGAGTTGTTGGCTGCGTTGTAGGCCGGTAGACCCGTGCCACCGAAGGTGATGTTGCCTGCCGCCTCGAGGCGGTAGAAACCCGGCGCACCGGCGCCAGCTTGGGAAAGCACGTTGGTCGCGGCCGGCGTGATGAACGCCGTGCGGCTGCCAGTGCTGCCGCGCACGTCGATCGTTCCCGCCACCGTGAGGGTGGTACCCGACTGCAACAGGACCGACCCGCCCGAGCCACCGCCGCCCGGAGAAGAGACGCCGAGATCGAGATCCGTCGCGGGGTTGGTGGGGCTGTCGCCGTTGTAGATGACTCCCTCACCACCGCGCGCGTTCAACAGGGCCGTGTTGCCGATGACGAGGTCGCGTCCGACTCGCAGTGCCATGGCCCCGCCACCGCCAGTGCCGCCGCCGCCCGCCACGAAGAGCTGGCCCGGGCTGTTCTGCACGAACTGCTGGGTCGAGAACAGGTGCGACGCGCCGCCGCCACCGCCGGATCCGCCAACCACGAAGTGATTCAAGGACGAGTAGTTCGGCAATGGCGGAAACGGCAGCAAGGGGAAGGCCAACCCAGCCGCAGGGGCCGCGCCGATGAGCATGGGGATGCCCACTGAAGTCGTGGGCAACGCGGTCGCAGTCGAAATGCCACCGGGTCCCGAGAAGCCGCCACCCGAGCCGCCGGGCGAGAACATCCCGCGATAGATCGAACCGAGCAGCGGCGGTGAGGTTGGCAGCGTGCCCGTGGTCGGTGTCATGACCGAGCCATTGGCGCCGGTGCTACCGGCCGAGCCCGCGTAGGCATGGCCCGCTGGCACGCGCACGTTCTGCCCAGGCTGGCCGTTGTTCACAGTGACGCCCGCGACCAGCTCGGGTCCACTGCCCAAGCACTCCCGACCACCTTGGCCGCCGCGGCCGCCGCCGACCCCGCCAAAGGTGCCTGGCTGACCATCGACCTGGACGGTCGCCGTCAGGCCACCGCGCGCGTCGAACGTCGACACCTTCTGTCCAGTCGCCGGGCCGAGCGTCGGAACCCAACTAGGCAGCTCTGCGCCGTTGATGAGGATCTGGCCGCGAACTTCGGCGCGACCTCGCACGTAGATCTGCGGCGGCACCGTGCCTTTGAAACGCACCTTCGAGCCTTCGGGCAAGATGAAGTCCGAAAAGTAGAACTTGCCATCCGTGATGTGATACGCCTGGCCCAACAGCGAACGCGCCGCCGTCACCTGGAAGTCGTCGGTGTTGAATTCGAACTCGCCTGTTGCGTTCGATGTGCCGTGGTTCGGAGCGAACGATCCGTGCCGGCCATCACCGCCCAGAACGCCGGGCTTCGCGCCGTTCGACCAGGAGCCGCCCGAGATTGGGACATCGAGCCGCGTCTCATTGGCGAAGGTCTCGGTGATCGTGATCTGCGTCGCTACACCTGGCACCGTCAGGAAGCGGAAGTCGGCCGGAATGGCCTGGCGACCCGAGAGGTCTCGCAGGTCCGCGGTCACGCTGACCGTGATGCACGAATTGCCAGGCAACTGAACCGTCGGCTGGATCGTCACGACGGTCACCTCGGTCGTGCCGACGATCTCCGTCGACAATCGCGGAATGCCCTGCAGCGCGATCCCTTCCTCGTCCAGGTCACACGCACCGTTGATGACGCCTCGCAGGATCATACGGATCGGGGATGATGCGCCGAGCGTGGCCTGCAGCGGGGTCGTGTCGATCAGCTCCGAAAAGCGCAAGACGATGCTCGGGTCGAGCGGAGCTGCGGCGAGATTGGTCGGCGACAGCAACTCGACGGTCGGCGGCAACTGGTCCGCGTCGAGGATGCCGCGCGAAGCGATCACGGTGCAGGAAAATTCTTGGGTCAACGTCGCGCCGGAGACGCTGCGAATGCCCTGAGCCGCAGTGGCGCCACCAGCCAACGTGATGATGTACGTCTCGTTGCGCAGGAAGCCGAAGGAACTGACGCCGTTGACCGTGCGCACGCGCGGCACGAAGGTCAACTCCCGACCCGCGACCAAAAAATCGCCGTCGGGCTGCACGCCCGTGATCGTTCGAATCGACACGCTTGCGGCATTGACCGACGCCGGCGCGAGGCTGTCCGAGAACACGAACCTCACTCGCTGGTTCTCGGCGACCTCGCTGATCGAACAACCCGTCTGACCGCAGCCGAGGTCGCAGCTGATGATGCAGAACGCCGCGCCATTGAAGCAGTGGATCTTCACCGATGTAGTGGAGTCCGAGCCGCCGCTGGAACAGCCTGCCGCCGTGAATGCCAGCAGGCCAAAGAGAACCTTCGAGAAAAGGGCGTGACGCATTGGTGGCCTGGGCGCCGAAGATGGCGCTGCAACGGGGTGTTCGGGTTCGAGTAGGGGCACGGTTCGAGTTGGCGTTGATCAGACGCGGTAGGCGATCACGACTTTGTCGATCGTGACCGTCTGCGCCATCGTGCGATCGAAGAGGATGAGGAAGCGGAAGCCGTTGAAACCGTCGGAGGCGATCCCGACCTGCGAGCTGCCGACGGTGCGCACGGACGTTCGCCACGGACCGATCTCGAGCGGCTGCAACGTGGCGAGGTCTAGCCTGGCCGACTGAAACAGCGCGCGCAGCACCGAGGTCCCTTGCGCGGGCAGGTTGGATACCGCAGGGTCGTCGCTGAAGACCATCGGCACGCCATCGACGATCGCGTGGATCTCGTAGCGCGCGTACTCGGGGCCGAAGAGCAGGTTGGTCGAGTAGAACGTGGAACGGAACGTGACGGCGCCGTCCTTCTCGACGAGTTGTGCGACGTTGTTGGCGACCGGTG
>JBDSBS010000243.1:0-3960 GCA_039921435.1 Planctomycetota bacterium
ATCTGGCGGCGGATTTGCGCGCGTTCCTGACCGGCATGCCAGTCACCGCGCGACCCCCGACGTGGCTGCAGCGAGGCTGGCGCTGGGGCAAGCGCGAGCCATGGCGGGCGTCGGCGCTCGCCACAGCGGTTGCCGCAGCCTTGGTGCTGATGGCGGTGACCTTCTCGTTCACCAACAAGTTGCTGGCCGAGAATGCCAGCACGAAGCAGGCGCTGCTGCTCGCCGAACACAACTTCGCCAAGGCGACGGAGGCGGTCGACGAGATGCTGACGCGCGTCGGCGACCGCGAACTCGCCGAGATACCGCAGATGGAAGCCGTGCGCCGCCATCTGTTGCAGCGGGCGCTCGCGTTCTACGAGGGTTTCGCCGTGGACCGCGCCGCGGATCGTGAGGTTGCTTTCCAGCTCGCGCGAGCGCGCGCGCGAGTCGCATGGATCCAAGCACATCTGAGCGAAGAGCAACTGGCGGCCGACGCCGCGATCGCCGCGATCGCCGAGTTCGACGCGCTGCTCGCGGCGACTCCCGGCGCGCCAGACGTGCTGCTCGAGCGTGCCGAGGCGCAGCTGGCGCTCGGCGAAGCGTGCTATCAACAGGGCAAGGCTGACGCGGCGCAGGGCGCCTATGCCGATATCGTCGCGACGATCGAGTCCGTGACGGTGCCGCCCGCCTTGGAACAATCGCGTCGACGCAAGGTCGCGCTGGCTCACTACGGAATCGCACACCTGTTGCGGTTTCGCGACCAGGAACGCTCGCACGCCAACTTCGAGCAGGCGTCTTCCGAGCTCGCATGGCTGTTCGATCGAGCGCCCGACGATGCCCATGTCGCCGGGGTGCTGGTCAACACACGCTTCAACCTGAGTCGCATGGCACTGGGTGCTGGCGACAGCACGGCGGCAGAAGCGCTGCTGCAGCAGGTTGGCCACGACCTGACCCGCGCTCCCGACAGCCTGGCGGTCTCGATCCAGCGCTGTTCGATCCACGGGGAATGGGCGCACTTCTACCAGGAGACTGGACGACTGCCGGACGCCGCGGCCGCCCAGACGCTGGCTGTGCGGGCGTGGCAGAAGCTCGTCGCGTCGTTCCCTGACACACCTTCCCTGCGCGACCGGTTGAGCCAGGCGTGGTCCAATCTCAGCAACCTCCGACGCTATCTCGGCCAGGAGGACGATGCCGTTGCAGCGACGCGCGAAGCGATCGGATTGGCCGAGCAGCTGGTCGCAAGGCTGCCCGAGGTCGCCGGGTACCGTTCACAGCTCGGCCGTTCCCTGATGGCTCTCGGTTCGATGCTCGTGCGCAACCGGGACAGCAGCGGGCACGCCGAAGGTCTGGCCGTGCTGGCGCGCGCCCTCGACCTGGCGGACAGACTGCGGCACGACGAGCCCGACCAGGCCGAGCACGCGCGGCTGGCGGCCGACTGCCTTTGCGAGAGCGGGTATGTCGAGGGCCTCTCTGGCAACCACGCTGAGGCTCGGGTGCTGTACGAACGCGCGGCGCAGGTGTGGAGCGAAACCGTGGCGCGCCACCCGCAGGAGACGGCTTACCAGGACGGACACGCCAACGTGCTCGTGGGAGCAGCCGGGGAGTGCATCGAGCTCGACGACCCAGTGAACGCACTCGCCACGCTCGATCGAGGCCTGACCATCCTGCGCAGCACGCTGGCGAAAGACGCGCGCCGGCCGGCGCGGCGCCGGTACATGCGCAACGGTCTCGCGACGCGCCTCGAGGTCCAGGAACAACTCGGCAATCACGCCGCGGCTTGTGCAGACCTGATCGAACTCACCACCTTCTCCGACAGCGCCAAAGACGCGGAGACCGCTGTTGCAAAGATGGCCAAGTGCTTGGGAAGCGCGCCGCAGGGCGAGCATGACCGCTACGTCGATGCGGTGATCACCGCGATCGCAACGTTGGCGGATCTCGGTCGCGCAGACGCTCGCGCGATCGCCGCCGACACACGCTTCGCTGCGGTGCGCGAGAACGTTCGCTTCAAGGAAGTCCTGCAACGGATCGGGCGGCAAGGCCAATGAAGCCAGCAGCAACCAGCCACGCGATAGTGCCATGACTCGAACCGACGGTGATCTGTACGAGCAGGCCCAAGCCGGCGACGCGGCCGCGCTGCACAGACTCATCGAGCGCTATCTGCCGAATCTGCACGCATTCGTCAGCCTGCGACTGACCCCACAGATGCGCGCTCGCGAATCCAGCATGGACATCGTGCAATCGGTCTGCCGCGAGCTGCTGGCGGCGGAGTCGCGCTTCGACTACCGCGGCGAGGAACGTTTTCGCGCCTGGCTGTTCACCGCGGCCCTCAACAAGGTGCGCGACAAGATCCGCTTCCATCACCGCGACAAGCGCGACGTTGGTCGCGAGCTTTTGCACGACGGCTCGAACGCCCAGCTCGCTGCCAGCTACCTGACGCCAAGCATGAATGCGATCGGCAAGGAAACTGCGGCGGCACTGGAAGCATCACTGGACTCCTTGAGCGAGGAACACCGCGAGGTGATCACCATGGCACGCGTGGTCAAGCTGCCCCACCGGGTGATCGCGGAGGTCCTCGGCCGCAACGAAGACGCGGTCCGGCAGCTCTTGGCCCGCGCCTTGTTGCGGCTCACGGAAGAGCTGCGTCGACGCGGAGTCGAACTCACCTGACCGCCGCGAAGGGGCAGCGGCGGCCTTGCGCGCCGATCCTCGCTTCGTGACTCCGGCCGCGATCAGCGCTGCGGCAGCCGCAGGACGTATGGCTCAGCATTGTCATCGGCGACGCGCAGTGTGCCGAGCGCGATCGCGGAGCCATACAACGGCTTGCCGTCGGCGTTCGTGCCGATGACGCGGCGGAATGCGGCCCGCAGTGTGTCGCCGCGCAGAACGACCGAGACTGTGGCCAAGCCCATCTCGTCGACCGGCGCACGGCCCATCCATCCATCGCGCGCCAGCTCGAGGCTTCCCGCACCCGGCGTCGAACCGTCGGCGTCGACGATGCGCACTCGTGCGGCGACGACGTCGACCGAGAAGTCGACGTGCGTCGTCTCGCCGCTCCGGATGTCGAACTCGCCGAGCGGCAAGGTCGAGCCCGCGCTGTAGGTACACGTGGCGAAGTAGCGAGCCGGCGGCAGAACGGCGGCCAAGCGGCCATGCTCGGAGAAGCGCAGGTCTGGGGAGGTGCGCAGGATCGGGATCGGTGCGCCGTTCGCGGCGATCGGCCGGATGTAGACCGCGCCCGTTCGTACGAGCACCCCTTCGCGCCAGACCGAGGCATCGAGGCGGCCGCTGCCCCAGCCGCTGACGTCGATGTCGACGATGCGCTGCTCGTGTTCGGCCAGCGCGTGCACCACTGGAAGCACGACCTCGACCAGCACCGTGCGAGTCAGCGGCTGATCGGGAGGCTCTTCCTGACAGACGAGCGAGTAGCACAGCGTCATCTCCCAATCGCCCGCAGCGAGCCCGTCCGCGAAGAACGTGCCATCTTCAGCGAGCGCGAGCGGCGGTGAGAACCACACGCTGCCCGGCGGCCGCAGCTCCTTGGTCTGCAAGTTGCGGAAACGCGGACCCAGCCGCGTAGCCAGAGAGCATCGCAGGCGTGATGTGTGGTGAGTTCGGTGGTTCGAGTCGCAGGCGACGCAATGCATCGGCTGGCAGCACACGCCCCTGGATTGCCCCACCGGCAGCGACGCTCTCGACCACTTCGACAGTGTCCGGAGCGACTGTCCACGGCTGTCGCACGACCGGACGGTGTCCCGGACCGAGCAGCCGCAAGGCCAACGCCTCACCCTTTGGCACCGAGACTCGCACCCGTCCATCGGACCCCGTTTCGCCGCTGCACAGCAACAGAGCCAGTCCGCCAATCATGTTCATGATCGGCGGCGACGGCGCTGCACTTCGGGTCGTTGCGATCGATCAGGCCGTCCTCGTTGTCGTCGATGCAGTTGTGGCACTGCTCGGCGCAGAGCGGGCTCGTGCCGCAGC
>JBDSBS010000244.1:0-3605 GCA_039921435.1 Planctomycetota bacterium
TGTCGACCCAGACCTTCAACTTCTTCCGTTCCAAGGCCGGTTTCGTCGACGGCACGCCGGACGATCTGCCAGCCGGGCGGCGCGAGAAGTACGACCAGAGTGGCCGGCGTTCGCGGGTGCTGATCAAGCAGCTCAAGCCCGAGCCGACGCCGGTCGCGCCGGCGTGATCGGCAGGCTCGGCCAGGCGCGCAGCCAGCGCTGGACAACGCGCCGGCGCCGCACGCTCAGCGATTCACGTGCACGACCTTGGCCGGCGGGAAGCCGTTGAACCAGGTCGACGAGGCGGCGCTGTAGGCGCCGATGTTCTCGCTGTAGAGCAGGTCGCCGAGCTGCAGGTTCTCCGGCAGCTGCTCGGTCATCGACACCACGTCGAGCGCGTCACAGGTCGGCCCGAATACCGAGCAGACCTGTTTGGGCCCCGGCTTGAACGCGCTGAAGTGGTACTGGCAGTGGTCGAAGATCACGCCTGAGAACGTGTGGTACACGCCGTCGTCGATGTAGTAGCACAGCTTGCCGTCGCGCACCGCCTTGCCGATGATCTTCGCCACCGCGGTGCCGGCGGTGGCGACCATGAAGCGGCCCGGCTCGGCCAGGATCTGGATGTCCTTGGGGAACAACCGGTCCAGCTCCCGATTCAGGATCCGGGCGATCTCCCGGAACGGCTTGACCGTGTCGTCATACGGCGCCGGGAAGCCGCCGCCGATGTCGATCAGGTTCATCTTGGTGTAGCCGCGGGCCTTGGCCTCGGCGAACACCGCGGCGGTGAGGCTCAGGGCCTGCACGTAGTTGTCGATGTTGGTGGTCTGGCTGCCGACGTGGAAGCTGATGCCCTCGCACGTGAGGCCGGCCTGGTGCGCGGCCAGGATCAGGTCCACCGCCTCGCCGGGCGACGCGCCGAACTTGGACGACAGCTCGACCATCGCGCCGGTGTTGGGCACCTTCAACCGCAGCGCCACGCCGGCGTGCGGCGCGTAGCGCTTGATCTTCTTGACCTCCTCCAGGTTGTCGTAGGTGACCAGCGGTTTGTACTGGTCGAGTTCCTGCAGGGTCTCGGTCGCCTTGATCGGGTTGGCGTAGATGATCTTGTCCCAGATCCACTGCTGCCGCTCGCGCTCCGGCAGGTGCGCGATGCAGTCGTGCACCACCATGAACTCCGGCATCGACGCCACGTCGAAGCTGGCGCCCGCCGCGTACAGGGTCTGCACGATCGCCGGGTCGGAGTTGGCCTTGACCGCGTAGTAGGCCTGCACCCGCGGCAGGTAGCGCTGCCAGGTCGCGAAGTTCTTGCGGAGCTGGTCGTGATCGACCACGAACAGCGGCGTGCCGTGCTGCTTGACCAACTTCTTCAGGAGCGCCTTGGTGACCATGGGCTGTGCCTCGCCTCGCTTGCTTCGCCGCGTTGCGGCGGTCAGTCGCCGTCGGTGATCAGGAAGTTGCTGAACTGCCAGGGGTCGTCGCGGTCGACGGCCGGCTGGTTGTGGCCCTCGAACGCGTTCTGGTAGTGATCCAGCGGCGTCCAGTCCGACGGCTTCGAGATCCACTTGCCCAGATAGGGCTTGGCGATCTTCAGCACGTACTCGTGCGGCAGGTCGTCGGGCACCACCACGCCGCGCGCCGGGTTCTCGATCATCCAGCACACCGCCGCGACCACCGAAATGGCCACCTGCATGGTGGTCGCGTTCTGGTGCGGCACCAGCCGCCGCGACTCCTCGATGCTGAGGTCGCTGCCGGTCCACCAGGACTTGAACTGGTGGCCCATCAGCAGCGCGCCGAGGATGTCCGAACCGCCGGTGATCTCGTCGTTCATGATCCGCAGGTTCTTCTGCAGCTCATAGTCGGCGCCGCGCAGTTCGTGCAGCGACACCAGCGCCACGTCGGCCGGGCAGTAGGCGTAGTGCACCGTCGGCCGGTAGACCGCCTTGCCGTGCTCCCAGACGGTCAGCTTGTCGGAGATCGTGAACGCCTCGCCGTGGCGCACCACCATGCCGTGGATGCAGTAGTCGGGCACCCACGACACCACCCAGGTGTTGATGCCCATTCGCGCGAGGCAGATCTGGTTCTTCGGGCCGCTCGGGTGTTCCAGGGCCAGCGCCGGCAACCGCTTCTCGTGGGTGCCCCAGCCCATTTCGGCGGTGGTGGTGCCCTCTTCGCGGAAGCCCTCGATGCTCCAGGTGTTGACGAACTCACCGACCCGCTTGGGCTGGTCGGTGATCTGGGTGTCGCGCTCGGAACAGTGGATCACCTTGACGCCGAGCTGCTGCGCCAACCGGTTGAAGGCGCTTTCGGCGACCAGTGCCTGGAGCTGTTCCGCCTCACGGCCTTTCACCTTGCCGGTCTTGATCAGCCGCTTGCTGATGTCGATCAGCCCCTGCTTGGTGAAGTGCGAGATCAGGCCCGGATTGGCGCCGTGCTCCAGCACCGCGGTCGGACCCGGCTCGCTCCACTTCGCCACCATGGCGCGCACGTTCATGTGGCGCCAGTACAGCGTCCGCTCGGTCGGGTGGCGGTTCTCCGCGCCCTCGTACGGATCCCACACCTCCACCGAGGTGTTGATGTAGAGCACGCCGTGGTCGTGGCACCACTGCAGGATCTCGCAGGCGTCGATGTTCCACGCGAGATCGATCAGGATGTCGCCGGCGCCCAGGTGCTGCTTCAGCACGCTGTTCAGGTTGCTGCGGGTGATCCGCTTCTTGACGAACTGCAGCCCGCGCTTGCGCCATGGGGCCAGGGCCTCGCTGCGGTCCTCGAAGTCCATCACCGTGATGTTCTTCGGCGACACCTTGATGTGCTTCAGCAGGATCGGCAGCGTGCACTGTGCAACCGAGCCATAGCCGACGAACAGGACCCGCTTGCCGAACTCGATCATCTGGTGGGGATTGGTGCTGGACTTGGTATCAGGAGAGGGGAGCGCTGCGGCAGGGCTGCCGAAGGGGGCCGCAGAGAGTAGCGAGGCCCGCGGAGCGCGCCAACAGATGTCAGATCTGCGCCGCGGCGGATCCGCGGCCGACCTTGCCGCCGCTCTGATCCGCGCGGCACCTTCTGGCGATCTGCCCGCCTCGCCTTGCCGCCTACGAAGCCCGCCGTCACTCCATGCTCTTCGCCTTCTCGACCAGCCGCCGCGCCTGTTGCAGCGCCGCCGCATCGGCCCCGTCGCCCATCGCCATCGCCGCCAGTTCTTTCTCGACCTCGACGCCTTGCAGTTGCCGCACCAGCGAACGCGTTCGTTCGTCGCCAGCTTTGCCCGCGACCTCCTTGTTGACGAGGAAATGGTGCTGCGCCCACGCCGCGACGGGTGCGAGGTGCGTGACGATGACGACCTGATGGTGACGCGCGACCTCGTGCAGCTTGCGGCCGACCTGCAGCCCGAGCCGGCCGCCGATCTCGGCGTCGATTTCGTCGAGCACGAGCAGCGGCACGCGGTCCTGATCGGCCAGCGTCTTCTTGACCGCGAGCACGATGCGCGCCAGCTCGCCGCCCGAAGCCGTGTCGCGCATCGAGTGGAACGGCTCGCCGGGGTTGATGCGCACTTCGATGTCGACGGGCACGGGGCCGTGTTCGCTCGCCGTGTCGAGCAAGGTCTCGACCGCGAACTGCTCAGCCATCGC
>JBDSBS010000245.1:0-9204 GCA_039921435.1 Planctomycetota bacterium
TCGGTGCCGTGTTCGTGTCGAGCTTCTCGCAGGGCGCGATGCCGATCCCGCTCGCCGTGGTCGGCATGCCGGGCTGCGACCTGTTGCTGCCGGCGGATGTACTCGAGTTCCGGCCGACGGTCGCAGGGACGGCCGAGTGGTCGTTGGCGATCCCCAACAGTGCGAGCCTCGCGAACGTGCCGATCTACCAACAGGCCTTCCCGCTCGACGCGGCGGCCAACGCGTTGGGGCTGGCCGCGAGCAACGGCTTGGTGATGACTATGGGCATCCGGTGAGAATCGCCGCCAATACCCGCGATGAGCCGGCGAGGCACCGCAGCTGACGGCTGGAAGCGTCGCCGCGACCCGTTAGTGTGTACCCCTCGCGCCGGGGTCAGCCGGCACACTCACCACGAGGGGTACCCGTGACCGCAACCATCGAAGTCCGCATCGCCACCGAACTGCAGGCCAGGCCCGAACAAGTCCGTTCAGCCATAGCACTGCTCGACGAAGGTGCGACCGTTCCGTTCATCGCCCGCTACCGCAAGGAAGCGACGGGCGGCCTAGACGACACGCAGCTGCGCACTCTCGAAGAGCGGCTCGGCTACCTGCGCGAACTCGAAGAACGCCGCGCCGCGATCACCGCGAGCATCACCGAACAGGGCAAGATGACGCCCGAACTGGCGAAGGCGATCGCGCTCGCGGACACCAAGCAGGTGCTCGAGGATCTCTATCTGCCCTACCGCCAGAAACGCCGCACCAAGGCGATGATCGCGCGCGAAGCGGGCCTCGAGCCGCTCGCCAAGACGCTGCTCGCCGATCCGACCCTGACGCCGCAGCAACTCGCGGAGCAGTACGTGAACGGCGAGAAGGGCGTCGCCGACATCGCGCAAGCACTCGAAGGTGCGCGCTACATCCTCATGGAGGACTTCGCCGAGGACGCGGAACTGATGGGCCGCCTGCGCAAGTGGCTCGATGCCGAGTCGCTCGTCGTGACCAAGGTTGCCAAGGGCAAGGACACCGATCCCGAAGCGCAGCGCTACCGCGACTACTTCCAACACGACGAACCGCTCGCGCGCATGCCGAGCCACCGCGCCTTGGCTATCTTCCGCGCCCGCAAGGAGGGCTTCGTCGACGCCTGCCTCGGCCTCGCCACGCCCGACGGCGACGAACGCCACCCGATCACCGACGACCCGACCCAACGCGGCCAGGGCTTCGTCATGGAGCGCTTTGGCATCTCCATGCGGAACCGGCCCGCCGACCAGTGGCTCGCCGACACCGCGCGCCTGGCGTTCAAGGCGAAGATCGCGCTGCACCTCGAAACTGACCTGTTCTCGACGCTGCGCGAGCAGGCCGAAGCCCAGGCGATCACCGTGTTCGCGGCCAACATGCGCGACCTGCTGCTCGCCGCACCGGCTGGTCCGAAGGCGATCCTGGGTCTGGACCCCGGCCTTCGCACGGGCTGCAAGGTCGCCGTCGTTGACCGCACCGGCAAGCTGCTGGCCACGTCGACGATCTATCCGCACGTGCCGCGCGAGGACTGGAACGGTTCGCTCGCAACACTCGCGGTGCTGTGCAAGCAACACGCCGTGTCGCTGATCGCGATCGGCAACGGCACGGCGTCGCGCGAGACCGACAAGCTCGCCACCGAACTGATGCAGAAGTTGCCCGAGCTGGGCCTGCAGAAGCTCGTCGTCAGCGAAGCCGGCGCCTCGGTCTATTCGGCCAGCGAACTGGCCGCGCGCGAGTTCCCCAACCTCGACGTCTCCCTGCGCGGCGCGGTGTCGATCGCGCGGCGCCTGCAGGATCCGCTCGCGGAACTCGTCAAGATCGACCCCAAGGCGATCGGCGTCGGCCAGTACCAACACGACGTCAACCAGAGCAAGCTCGCGAAGAGCCTCGATGCGACCGTCGAAGACTGCGTCAACCACGTCGGTGTCGACCTCAACACAGCCAGCGAAGCGCTACTGAGCCGCGTCGCCGGGCTGTCGGCTTCGCTGGCCAAGAACATCGTCGCGCACCGCGATGCGAACGGCCCGTTCTCGACGCGCAAAGGACTGCTGAAGGTCTCGCGCCTGGGCCCCAAGGCCTTCGAACAGGCGGCGGGCTTCCTGCGCATTTCCGGCGGCGACAACCCACTCGACGCCAGTGCTGTGCACCCCGAGGCCTATCCCATCGTCGAGAGGATCCTCGCGCGAACCGGCAAGGACATGCGCGGCCTGCTCGGTCAACCCGCGTTCCTGCGCACCTTGAAGCCGCAGGACTTCACCGACGAAACGTTCGGCGTGCCGACCGTGACCGACATCCTGGCCGAACTCGAGAAGCCCGGCCGCGACCCACGGCCTTAGTTCAAGACGGCCACGTTCCAAGAAGGCGTGCAAGCGATCACCGATTTGACGGTCGGCATGCAGCTCGAAGGCGTCGTGTCGAACGTGACCGCGTTCGGCGCGTTCGTCGACATCGGCGTGCACCAGGACGGCCTCGTGCACATCAGCCAGCTCAGCGACAAGTACGTCGAGGACCCGCGCGAGGTCGTGAAGGCCGGCCAGGTCGTCAAGGTGAAGGTCATGGCCATCGACGTCGCGCGCCAGCGCGTCGCGCTGACGATGAAGCTGCACGAACGCATCGAGGCACAACCTGGCGGCGGCGGCCCGCGCGACGTGAAGCAGCCAGCCGGACAGCCACGCGGGCAGCGATCGGGCCCGCGCCCGAGCCAAGACCGCCGCCCATCGGCGCCTGCCCCGCGCGACTACGGCCCCAACGAAGCGGCCCCGGCGGCCAACCCACTCGCCGCCCAGCTGGCGAAGCTCAACTTGCGGAAGAATTGAGTCCGTCCCCCGAACGCCACCTGCCGCTGCGCAAGCGCGACCTCGTCGACCTGTGCGGCGACGACCCCCGGCTGCCGGCCGCGGAACGCACGGCGTTCCGCGACTTCTGCCGCATCCTCGAGAGCGTGTTCCACTTCGAGTTCCATGCGCAGCTCGAGCAGCTCAAACAGTGCCACGCGCCGTTCGACCCGGACGCCGACGCACCGCTGCGCCTACAGCCCTCACGCACGGAATTGCAACTTCTGCACGAAGGCCTGGCGCAGGGATTGACGCAGCTCTTGCAAGCGG
Source organism: Planctomycetota bacterium (assembly GCA_039921435.1). Taxonomy (GTDB): domain Bacteria; phylum Planctomycetota; class UBA1135; order UBA1135; family UBA2386; genus DASVAL01. The sequence goes on from JBDSBS010000245.1 coordinate 3,095, forward strand.
CGAACTACGAACCGATCGAGCAGGCAAAGCTGGTCGAGTCCCTGCGCGGCGAATCGCTGTTCAAGGTCCGGCTCGCGATCGACTTCGACGACTTCGCACAGATGCTTCTGTTCCGCCGCGGCTGCCGGAAACGCACTGCCACCGTGCGAACCTGGGGCGGACTGAAGAAGCGCACGATCTCGTTCGAGAACTTCGATCGCGTGGCGCTCATGGTGCGGTTCCGCGACCAACCGCACTTCGATCGACAGCAGCGCCGGGACTTGTCGTTCGTGCCCGGCTCCACGGTCATCAAGCTGTTTCGCAACGTACCTGCCGCCGACCTCGAGATGTTGTTCCCCAACACCGAGGTGCGCATGAAGGTGTTGGACAAGGTGATGATCGGCGTGCCCGCGGCGATCGGCGGCATCCTGGTGGTCGCCACCAAGCTGCTCAGCACGGTGCTGCTGCTGGGCTCGCTGTTTGCGTTCTGGCTCGGCTTCCAGCGCGAGCGCGTCGAGCTCGACCAGACCGCGATGGTCGCGCTGGCGGTCGGGCTCGGCACCTTGGGGGTCTACGTGTGGAAGCAGGTCAACCGCTTCAAGACTCGCAAGATCCGGTTCCTGAAAGCGCTCACCGAGAACCTCTACTTCAAGAACCTCGACAACAACGCGGGTGTGTTCCATCGCCTGCTCGACGAAGCCGAGGAAGAGGAGTGCAAGGAGGCGATCCTGGCCTACTGGTGGCTGCTGACGACCGAGCAAGCTCTGGCGCCCGCGGCGATCGACCAAGGCGTGGAAGCGTGGTTGCGGGAACGCGCCGACTGCGTCGTCGCCTTCGAGATCGGCGACGCCATGGCCAAGCTCGAACGGTTGCGACTGGTCACGCGCACAGGCGACGTTCTGTCGGCGGTATCGCTCGAGCAGGCCAAAGCCGAACTCGACCGCGCGTGGGATGGCTACTTCCAGTTCGGCGCGGCGAGCTCGGACCGACCTTCGTGACGACGCCGCAGCGCACCGTGCACAACGCCGACGCGCTCGTGTGGCTCGCCGCCAATGCGCTGCCGGCAGGGCATGCGATCCTGACGTCGCTGCCCGATGTCACCGAGTTCAGGCACCGCGACCCCGACGTCTGGCGGATGTGGTTCCAACGTGCAGCCACGCTGGTCCTGCAGAGCACTCCGCGCGACACGGCCGCGGTCTTCTATCAGACCGACGTCAAGCGCGACGGAACGTGGGTCGATAAGAGCTTCTTGCTGCAGCTCGCCGCACAAAACGCTGGCGCCACCCTGCTCTGGCACAAGATCGTCTGTCGGGGACCTGCCGGCACGACGACGTTTGCGCGACCTGGATATGCGCACCTTCTCTGCTTCGCCTGCGAACTGCTCGACGAGCCCGCGCGCGCGACGTGCGATGTGTTGCCGCAACTCGGCACCATGACCTGGCCCCGCGCGATCGGCCTTGCCGCGGCCCAAGCGGCGGTGACGTGGCTGCGGGACCACGCCGGTGCTCGCTGCATCGTCGACCCGTTCTGCGGGATCGGCACAGCCCTGGCCGTCGCCAACCAACTGGGCCTCGATGCCATCGGCATCGAACTGGCTCCGGGCCGCGCGGCAAGGGCGCGCGGCCTCGCCCTTTGACGACCGGCACCGCAGCATCGAGACCGATACCGACTTTGCCGACTCAGAGAACCATGCGCGCGACCCGGCGGCGGCGTTGCCAGTCGACACCCCACGCACAGACCGGGCCGAGCACTGCTTCCGCGGGTGCTTGCGCGGCGCGCAGATTCTTCGGCGCCGTGGTTGTTCCATGAATCGCCATGACTCAGTTGTGATATGGCATCGGCTGATCTGTGATACTCACGATGCCCGAGTGCCGCTGGCTCCTGCTGTTTCACCAGGTTCCGCCCAAACCGGACTACCTGCGTGTGAAGATCCGGCGGCGCTTGCGCGACGTCGGCCCAGTCGCGATCAAGAACTCGGTGTACGCGTTGCCAGCGCGCGAGGCTGCGCAGAGGACTTCCAGTGGATCGCACGCGAGGTCGTAGCGGCGGACGGCGACGCGTCGGTCTGCCAGGCGAACTTCGTCGAAGGGCTCAGCGACGCCGCGACCCAGGACCTGTTCGAACGAGAGCGCTCAGCCGACCATGCCGCGCGGCCGCCCACGACCCCGGCACCGCTGCGCTTCGACATGCCGACACGCCTGCGGCCGACACCGCGGTCGCGAACCTGTTCCGGTCGCGCGCGAGCAAACCAGTATGAGTCCGAGTCGAACCAACCGCCGGCGTCGTTGTCGGCCTAACCCACGATGAACATGAATCGACGAGACGTCTTGACCTCCCTCACTCTCGGCGGCGCCGCTATGGCGCTGCCCGACCTTCGGACCGACGGGCGCTGGCCAAGCGGCCCACAGAAGCCAGGCGCCCACGAGATCGTGCCGCTGCCCTTCGACCCGACGAAGTTGCGTGGCCTCAGCGAGAAGCTCATGGTCTCGCACCACGACAACAACTACGCCGGTGCGGTCAAGAACCTCAACAAGGTCGAGGCCGAACTCGCGAACGTGACCAAGGACACGCCCGGCTTCGTCGTCGCGGGCCTCGCGGAACGCGAGCTGCTGTTCCGCAGCTCGTCGGCGCTGCACGAACGCTACTTCGCCAATCTCGGCGGGGACGGCAAGCTGGCCGGTGCACTCGCCGAGGCCCTGACCAGCGCGTTCGGCTCGATGGCGCGGTTCGAAGAACGCTTCCGCGCGACGGCGATGAGCCTCGCGGGTGGCAGCGGCTGGGTCGTACTCGGCCACGATCTGCATCGCGACGGCCTCGTGATCTCGTGGTCGGGTGGGCACACCCAGAACCTCGCAGCGAGCCTGCCGCTGCTCGTGCTCGACATGTATGAGCACTCGTACCAGCTCGACTACGGCGCCGCCGCGGCCAAGTACGTCGACGCCTTCTTCGCCAACATCCACGCGGAAGAAGTGGGACGGCGCCACGCCGCCGCACGCCGCGCAGCTGCCGCCTTGCGGGGCTGAGCGTGTCGTCACCGACCGCAGGAAAAGCGCAGGGTCCGGCAGCCATCGACATCGAGGCTGAGCCCTTGGTGCCGCATCAAAGCCTGGCCGCGTTGTTCCTGCGGTTCTTCCGGTTCGGCTGGCTGGCGTGGGGTGGCCCCGTGGCGCAGATCGCGATGATCCAGCGCGAACTCGTCGACGAACAGCACTGGATCTCGCCGGCGCGCTTCCGCCGAGCGCTCGCCGTGTATCAGGTCCTGCCCGGCCCCGAGGCACACGAGCTGTGCGTCTACTTCGGCATGGTGGCGCGCGGCCGCATCGGTGCGCTGCTCGCCGGGCTCGGCTTCATGCTGCCAGGCTTCGTGCTGATGTCGGTGCTCAGCGTGCTCTACGCGCAGAACACGCTCGCAACCAACGAGCTGCGCCCCGTGTTCGTCGGACTGCAGGCAGGTGTGGTCGCGCTCGTCGTGCGCGCGCTGTTTCACATCGGCCACCATTCGCTGCACGATCGCTGGCTCCTGGCCATCGCGGCGATCGCCTGCGGTGCTTCGTTGCTCGACGTGAACTTCCTCGTGCCGCTCGCGTTCGGCGGCATCGCCTACCTGTTGCTGAGCCGACGCAGCTGGTGGGTCGCCGCGCTGCTCATTGCTCTGCTCGTTGGCTGGGTCGGCTGGATCGTGGTGTCGGGCGCTCCATCCGGCAGCGGCGACGGCGTCCCGGCGCCAGTCCTCGCACCGCCATCGACGTGGGCACTGTTCGCATCGGGACTGCGCAGCGGCATGCTGACCTTCGGCGGCGCCTACACGGTGATTCCGTTCTTGCAGCACGACGCCGTGGTGGCCGGTGCTTGGATGACGAACGACCAGTTTCTCGACGGAGTAGCCTTGGGCGGTGTGCTGCCAGCGCCGCTGATCATCTTCGCCACGTTTGTGGGCTACATCGGCGGCGGCTGGCCCGGTCTGCTGGCGATGACAGCGGGCATCTTCCTGCCGGCCTTCTGCTTCACGCTGCTCGGCCACGGGCTGTTCGAACGGTTGACGGCCAACAAGGCCGTGCACGGCTTCCTCGACGGCGTGACCGCGAGCGTCGTCGGGGTCATGGCGGCGACGACCGTGGGCCTCTTGCGCGCGGGCGTCTCGGACCTCAGCACTGCGTGCATCGCACTCGCGGCACTCGCGGCGCTGTGGTCCTGGAAGGGTCGCGCAGCGGTGCCGATCGTCGTGCTCGCCAGTGGTCTCGTCGGTTGGATGCTCTGTCGATGATCGGCCCGGCCACGTGGGCCATGCACCTCTCGATGCGAAGGTGGAGCACAGCGGTTGCCGCCAAACACCACGTTCGGCCTCGCGGCACAGGATCCAGAGGCGGCTCCCGAGCTGCGCGTGGGCACCACGAGCGGCCCGATCGTCGTCGATGGGCGCCTCGACATGCCGACGCGCCGACCTCTACTCGTAGCGCAGCGCCTCGATCGGATCCAACGTCGCGGCCTTCCACGCCGGCCACAGCCCGAAGAACAGCCCCACGCTGGCCGAGCCCGCGAACGCAAACACTCGCGCCCACATCGGCGTCGCCGACGCGAGGGACGGCACGGCCATGCCGACGAGCGCCAACAGACCCTCGGCGACGATCAGCCCCGCCAATCCGCCGATCGTGCACAGCACCATCGCCTCGACCAAGAACTGCCCCATGATGTCGCGCCGCCGCGCGCCCACCGCCTTGCGCAGCCCGATCTCGCGCGTTCGCTCCTTGACCGACACGAGCATGATGTTCATGACGCCGACGCCGCCGACGAGGAAGCCCACCGTCGACAGCAAGAACATCACCGCCAGCGTCGCGAAGACGATGTCGTCGAACGACTTCACGAGCGTGTCCGACGTGCCGACCTCGAAGTTGTTGTCCTCGTCCCAGCGCACCTTGCGTTGCCGCCGCAGCACCTGCGCGATCTCCTCGATCGCTTCGGGCAGTTTCCCGCTGACGGAGCGCGCAGCGAGGAAGTGGTCGTCAAGCCCCGGATAGAACCGGCGGATCGTGTGGTAGGGAGCCAGGAACAGCGAGTCCTCTTCGTTCTGGCCGCCGAACGGTCCTTCGAGCCGCTTCTCGAGTGTGCCGATGACCGTCAACTTGTGCCCGGCGACGAGCACTTCCTTGCCGACCGCACCGCCGCTGGGAAACAGCGCGTCGGCCGCAGCAAAGCCAAGCACGACGACCGGCACGCGGTGGTCGTTTTCCTGCGCCGTGAAGAACCGTCCCTCGGTCAGCACACGATTGGCGACCTCGACGTTGTCAGGAAACACCCCGCGCAGGCGCGGCGAATCGATCTGTTCGCCCTTGTAGCTCGCTTTGGTCAGGAAGCTCGGCGCCGAGATACCCGGCGAGACGACCTCGACCGACGGGCATTGGTCGCGAACCGCCCAGGCGTCCTCGAGCCGGAGCGGCTTGCGCAGCCGCATCTCGCGCGACATCGGGCCGAGGTTCACGAACGGCATCCGGTAGATGTAGATGTTGTTGGTGCCGAACTGTTCGACCTGATCGACGACCGACTGGCGAAAGCCGTTGAGCACCGCGGCGACCGTGACGACGAGCAGCACGCCGATGAAGATGCCGAGCACCGTCAAGAACGAACGGAACCGGTGCGCTTGCAGCGTGTCGAGCGCGAGGCGCATGTTCTCGACGGTCGCGATCAAGAACTTGGGCGGGCTCATTCGGAACGCAGCGCCTCGATGGGATCCAGTGCGGCCGCGCGCCGCGCCGGGTGGATGCCGAAGAAGATGCCGATCGCCGTGCAGATGACGAACGACGCCGGCGCAGCCCAAGCCGGGAAACGCGCCGGCAGCGGCGTGTAGGCGCTCAGCAGCCACGAAGCACCGAACGCGATCGCGACGCCGATCGCGCCGCCGAGGCACGACAGCAGCACCGACTCGATCAAGAACTGCTGAACGATGTCCTTCTGACGCGCGCCGACGGCCTTGCGCACGCCGATCTCGCGCGTCCGTTCGACGACCGAGACCAGCATGATGTTCATGATGACGACGCCGCCGACCACGAGCGAGATGCCGACGACGAACAGCGCCACGCTGAAGATCGTTTGCGTCAGGCTGCGCCACAAACTGTTGATGCCGTCGGCTGTCAGGA
>JBDSBS010000246.1:0-4754 GCA_039921435.1 Planctomycetota bacterium
ACCAGGACGGCGACCTCGACCTGTTCTTCAACGACGAACTGACGAACGGCCAACTCAAGCTGTTCTTGAACAACGGCGCTGGCGTGTTCACGAACGTGACCGCGACGCACATGGCCGTGGCGCCCAAAACCAACCAGCAGGACATCGTCGTCTGCGACATCGACAACGATTGGGATCTCGACGTCATCAACATCGGCAAGTCGTCGGGCCAACAGATCTTCTTCAACGACGGCACGGGTCACTTCCTGACCATGACGACCGCGCTGCTGCCGGCCGGCACGGGTCTCACCTACGAAGCCGAGGCGGCCGACCTCGACCACGATGGCGACCTCGACCTCACGATGCTGTCGGTGTCGGGTCTCACGGACACAGTGCTGCGCAACGAGCTGATTCCCTCGGGCACGCTGAGTTTCACGAACCTGACGACGGCACTGACCGGCGGCAACGGTGACGACGACAACGAATGGGTGTTCGTCGATGCCAACAACGACGGCTTCCTCGACATCGTCAACGGCTCGCTGCAGTCGAACGGCGAGAAGCTCTACATCAACAACGGCGCCTTCTCGTTTGCGCGCGCAACGGGCTTCAACGGCTTCTCGCCGCTCGTCGATTCGACGCTCGATGTCGCGGTCGGCGACCTCAACGGCGACGGCATCTTCGACATCGTCACGGCCCAGGGCGAGTCCGGTAACTACCTGAATCGCGCCTATTACGGCACCGGCCCGGCCGACACGCAACCACCGCGCTTCGTGCGAAAAGAACAGCTCCCCGCCGTGTCCACGAGCCCCGATGGGCCGTGGGTCGTGCGCGCCGTCATCCAGGACTCCATGGTCGACGACGGCGAGACGTCGGTCGCTACGGCCGTGATGAACTGGTCGATCAGCCACCTCGGCGGCGTGACGACCGGCAGCACGCCGATGCAGTTCCAAGGCGGGCTCTTCTTCCGCGCAGTGCTCACGCCCCCACCCGGCGTCATCATGAACGGCGCCACCGTCAACTACTCGCTGACCGCGACCGATCGGCGCGGCAACAGCACGACGACGCCATCGCAGTCGTTCTGGGTTTGTGGCCTGCAGCGCTATGGCCTCGGTATCGGCGGCAGCAACAGCTCGCTGCTGGATGCCAGCGGTTCGACGAGCCCGGGTGCTTGGACGACGTTCTCGTGGAGCGCAGCGGGCCCATCGACTGGCGGACTGTTGGCACTCTCGCTCGCTCGCGCCGTACAAGTCGTGCCGCAAGGCACGCTGCTCGTCGACACGGGCTCGCTGATCACTCTGGTGTCGATCGGCACGAACGCCGCGGGAACGGGCGCCTTGCCGATCCCGATTCCGCCGTTGCCGCTGACGGGACTGCGCGTGACGTTTCAGGCGCTGTTCGACGTGCCGTTCTCCATGAGCAACGGCGTCGATCTCATCATCTGCCCGTAGGCCACAGCGCGGCGACGCGATGCAAGAGCAAACGTGTCAGGCGCCCTGCTCGGCGGTACTGACGTCGACCGAGCGATCCGCGGGCACCTTGCCGAGCTGGCTTCGGTAGTTGACCCTCAGGGCGACTGTCATCTGCGGCAAGCCTTGGTAGTCCCCGTCGTCGATCGCGACGATCATGCCCATCAGGATGCGCGCATCGGCGCGGTCGCCGGCGGCATGCGCCGCCTTGGCGATCAACCACAGGGTGCGCTGGAATGGGGTCTGGTGCACGAGCTTTGGGGCGAGCCAGAGGTGACGGCAATGACCTCCGATGGTCGAACTAGTGACCGCTGCCGTTCTTAGCCGCGTTACGTTTTCGGGACGAAGGATCAGTTTGTCGCCGCGGTGGCGACCCGCCGCATAGCAACGATGCAACGTCGCCGGTAGGGTCGCGGGCCTGCTCGAGCAACCCTCAGACATGCCCCAACCCACCCGAGTGCTACGCCAGTTGGAGGACGGCAAAGCCAAGTTCGGTCCTGGCTCCGCTGGCCCCAAGCTCGTTCTGCTGCGGGCTCTGGCGCGCGCAACGTTGCCGTCCGCAAAGGCCGTCTTGCGGCTGCACGAGGTGCTCTGTTTTCTACGCGCTCACCCTGACGACGAAGCCGTGCTGCGGCAAGTCTCGGCGCTGCTCGACGGCTTCGAACAGCGGACAGACCTACGGCGGCACCGGCAGGAACTGGCGAACTCGGGCATCGCGGGCACGGCGATCCGCTTCTCGTTCTTTGCCAGCACTGCCCGCTGGTTGTCGCAGCGCATGCCCGGGATCCTGAAAGTGGTCTGGGAGGACTACGCCAAAGCCGACTTGCTCGCGGAACGTCTGGCGCTGTTCGCCACCTGGCCGGAGACCCCTGGGCTCGACGACATCGAATGGCCTGTGCACGACTGGGTGCGCCGCCTCGCCGGGCCAAACACCAGCGATGCCGACTTCTTGATCCAACGCTGCGCGCGGCTCGGTCGCAGCGAGGCCGAGCGCGAGGCGTTCTTCGAAGAACTCGACCTCGAGTTCGAGCTGCCGCCTGGACCCCACACGCCGTCGCGAACGCGCGCGCTGCTGCCGGGTCGACCCGTTCACTACCAGACGACAACGCTGCGCCGAGAACGCCCCGATCTGCAGCGGGAGCTGCGGCGACCGGCGGAGGTCACGGCGGTCGACGAGGCCACCGGCGCACGAATCATTGCCCTCGCGCGCGAATCGATGGTGCTGCGGCACCGCGACCTCGATGCGTTCGCCTACGGCGATGCGCGCGACGTGCGGCTGTTCGATTGCGGCGAGGGGCTGGAGTTCGCCGTCGTCGGCGTGATGCCACAGCGCCGCCTCTTGCTCGAGGCGGTCTACGCCTACGTGACGCTCAAGAACGGCGTGCCGATCGGCTATGTGCTGACGAGCGGGTTCTTCGGCAGCTCCGAGGTCGCCTACAACGTGTTCGACACGTGGCGCGGTGGTGAAGCGGGCCTCGTCTATGGCCGCGTGCTCGGCGTGACGAGGCAGATCTACGGCTCGGACACGTTCACGGTCTACCCCTACCAGCTCGGCGGCGAGGGCAACCGCGAAGGGCTCGAGACGGGCGCGTGGTGGTTCTACCAAAAGCTCGGCTTCCGGGCGCGCGATCCGGATGTGCTGGCCCGCATGGAACGCGAACTGGCAACGATGCAGAAGCGCAAGGGCTACCGCACGCCGATCCGCACACTCGAACGACTCGCGGCGCACAACATGTACTGGTCGCAGAAGAAGCAGCGCGACGACATCATCGGCGTGTTCCCGCTGGCCAACATCGGCCTCGCCGTTACCGACTATCTGGCGGCACGCTTCGGTGCCGACCGCGAGCGCGGCGAAGCAACGTGCGCCGACGAAGCAGCCGCGCTGTGTGGTGTGCGCGGCTGGCAGAAGTGGGACGAAGGCGAGCGGATCTGGTGGCAGCGCTGGGGTCCGCTGGTGCTCGTGCTGCCGGGCGTGGCCAAGTGGTCCGCAGCCGAACGCGATGCACTCGTCGATGTCGTGCGCGCCAAGGGCGGCCGGCGCGAGTCCGACTACGTGCGCTTGCTCGATGGGCACAAGAAGCTGCGCGCGGCGCTGCGCAAGCTGGCGGCGCGCGGGAAATGACTGCATTCACGGACGCACCTCGAACGCCACTTCGCCGCCGAGCCCCGAGAGTTCATCGACCTGCACGGCGTCGACGCGCGACCACGGCGAACCCGTGTGCAGCCACGCGGCGAACTCGGTCACTGCCATTTCGGACCCTTCGGCCTCACCTTCCACGGCGCCATCGCGGCGATTGCGAACGAAGCCGACGAGGCCGAGCCGTTGCGCGGCGTTCTCGGTGTGCGCGCGGAAGGCAACGCCCTGCACGCGGCCGGTGACGACGAAGCGGATGCGGCGCATGCGCGCGATCATCGCCGGCTCGCGCGTGCGAGCCAGTTCGAGTCCAGGCCTTCGAGTCCGGAACGGCGCCTAGTGCGCGTTCGGATCCAACTGGGTCGACGCGTCGCCCCACATCGGCCAGACGCCGAAGATGAGCTGGAACGGCCAAGTGACGGCGTCCACAAAGACTCCGACGACGATCACGGGCACACCGAAGATGGCCCTCACCCCGACAGACTCCGAGAACGCGTCCGGCTTGTCGTAGACCGAGGTTTCACCATAGGCCCAACGCGCGCCGTTCGTCGTCGCGCAGGCTGGCAGCACGACCAAGGTCAGCAGAGCAAGAACACCTAGACGACGTCTTCCCATGGCAATGAAGATCGGGTTTTCTCAGGGCGATACGAAAGCAGAGATCGCAGGAATCGTAGAGCCTGGCGGCTCGCGTGCAGAACTGCCGATGGCATGGGACTGCAATGCGCCCCCACCTCAGCCGGTTCGCACCACGACGCGCCGCGTGAACGCCACGTCCTGGACGACAAGCAGCACCAGATCGCGCAGCGTGACCTTGCCGCGCGCTGACAACTGCTCGACTTGCTGGTCGAGCCGCAGCCGGTCGACCGGCCGCAGATCGCGCCCGACGGCGTAGACGAACAGCTTCCTGGTCAAGGCTCGCACAAACGCCGGATCGGCGGCGAGCACGCGCCTCAGGTCGCCCAAGCCATCGATCTTCGCGCCGTCGGGCAACGCACCGCTGCTGTCGATCGGGCCACCTGCATCGGCATCGCGGTAGCGGCCGATCGCATCGAAGCGCTCGAGCGCGAAGCCGAGCACGTCCATGCGCACGTGGCACACGGCGCAGGCTTTCCGTTCGCGGTGCTGCGCCAACTGCTCGCGAAAGGTGCGGCTGCTGTCGATCGCTGCTTCCTGGG
>JBDSBS010000247.1:0-6580 GCA_039921435.1 Planctomycetota bacterium
GAAGGCGTAGAACGCGCCTTCCGGCGGCCGCAGCCCATAGACCGGGTGCAGCAGCGCGCTGACCAGATCGCGCTTGTGCTGGTACTCGACGTGTCGGGCCGACATGTCGATGCGCGGGATCGCCTCGAGCAGCGCGTACTGGAACGGCGACGGCGCGCACACGAACGAAAACTGCTGTAGCGTCTTCATCGCATCGAGCACGCTGGCCGGACCGGTCGCGTAGCCCATGCGCCAGCCCGGGATGCCGTACGTCTTGCTGTAGCCGCCGAGCTGGATGCAGCGCTCCGTGAAGCCTACGGGCGAGGTGTAGTCGTCGGCGTAGCAGAAGAAGTCGTAGATCTCGTCACTGACGACGAACGCCCCGCAGCTCTCCGCGATGCGACAGACACCTTCGACCTCGGTGCGCGTCAACACACCGCCGGTCGGATTGCTCGGCGAGTTGATGAAGACGATCTTCGTGCGCGGCCCGCAGAGCCGTTCGATCTGCTCGAGATCGAGACCGAACCTACCGCCCGGTTCCCGCGGATAGACGTCGTAGTAGCGGACCTTCGCACCGCACAGCGTCGCGAGGTGCCGATACATGACGAAGCCCGGATCGGGCAGCAGGATCTCGTCGCCCGGGTTCAGCAGGCATTGGAACGTCAACACGAGGCCACCCGAGACGCCCGCAGTCATCAAGCACGTCTCGGGCCGGCGACCGTAGTTGCGTTCGACGCCGTCGAGCACGAACGCATTGAGCTCGGGCAAGCCCTGCGTCACCGTGTAGCGGTTCTTGCCGTCGGCAATCGCGCGGCACGCGGCCTCGACGAGCTCGGGCGGCGGGTCGTAGTGCGGCTGGCCGATCGACAAGTTGATCGGGTCCTGCATCGACGCCATGAGCTCGAAGATGCGGCGGATGCCGCTCGGCTCGATCCCGCGCACGCGGTCCGTCAAGGCTGGGTCTAGCGCCACACGAACGTCCTCAACCGCGGGGCCGCCGGGGGCCTACTTCTTGCCCGCGGCTGGCTTGGCTGGAGCTTTACCTGCGGGAGACTTACCTGCGGGGGCCTTCGCGGCAGGAGCCGCCTTTGCCGCCGGGGCCTTCGCCGCCGCCGACGCTGCGGCTGCCGGCTTGGCTGCACCGTCCGCGGCCGCGGCGTCGTCGGCCTTCTTCTTGGCGCGTACCTTGAACTGGGTGCGCACCTTGCTCAGACCTTCGACACGGTCGCCTTCCTTCCAGCGGCCCGCCTTTGTCAGCGCGGTAATGCGCTCCATGCGGGTCCAGACGTTGCGCGGACCACCGGTGGCGCTCGAGAGCTTTAAACTGCTGTGGATCGTCATGACGGACTCAAACTGGCCACCAGCGGGCGCCGACGGAAAAGGGCGAAGCAGTCTAGCGAATGACCCAGGGCTTTGGCCACTCCGCTTCCGTGTTTCGCAGATGCACGAAGGTGGCGTCGGGCACGTCATCGGGCAACGCGACGAGCCTGTCGCGCGTCGCGAGGCGTTCCGGCTCACCGTCATAGTAGACGGCGACGACCCACAGCGGACCGTTCTTGGTGGCGTACTCGTACGGGCGCGCCTTGGCCAACTGCTTGCTGCGCAGGTAGTCGCTCAGGGCCTTGGCTTTGGCCTTGGCCGCTTCGGGCTCGGTGTTCGGATACACGGACACGATGAAGAGGTCGTTCGACAGCGGATTCGCATCGAACTCGCCGATGAAGCCAGGCGCAGTGCCAACGGCCTTGAGTCCCGCTCCGGACTGGCGTTCGGCAGCCTTCGCGTCGGCCCAGAAGCCGCCGACGAAGAAGCCGCCGACGAAGCACAGCAGGGCCCCCGACAGCGCGAGCCAGCGCGACACCAAGCCGGTTCGCAGCGGGCGGGACGGGTCGCGCCGGCGCGACGACGATTGGCCGACCACCAAGTCGGCGATGCCGCGAACGAACTTGCTGAAACCCGATGGACTGCGAACCCGTCCCCGACTGCGGGAACCGAGCAGCATCACCATGTCGTTTGCCTTTCGCGCCACTTCAAACCCCTTGCGCCCCTGACCGAGCGCGGCACCTGCAGAGAAGCCGGCTGCCAGCGGAGAAACCGACTGACAGTCAGCCGAGAACCAAGCTCCAACCGCCCGGCGAAACTCGACGGATCGTGGACTGCAACCGACCAAGTTGCAGGCGCGCGAACGTATCGAGCAACCGCGGCGTTCGCAACGTCGAGCTTGGGCCCGATCGAGTGCGCGAGCGAACCGCGTCGCGATCAGGAGCCCGCGAGTCGTCGCAGTGCCGCGAGCACCTGCGGCTTCGCATCGGCCTGCGGCTGCTCCAAGTATTCGGCAGCGATCGTGCGCGCTGCATCGGTCTCGCCGCGCCGCGCCAGCGTGTCAGCCAACAACAGGACCTGCTGGCTGCGATCGAGTTCGTGTTGTTGCTGCCAAGCGACGGCCTGGCGACATAGCTGCTCGACTTCGTCGAGTGCTGCGTCCGGTTCGTCGCGCAGCGTGCATGCCAGCAGCCATGCGATCCAGTGCTGCCTCGGGTCGAGCGCGAGGCACCGGCGGAAGTCGGCGATCGCGCCCTGGCGGTCGCCGGCCTTCTGGCGATCGATGCCGCGCGCTTCGAAGCGTCGCCAGATGGCCCCCATCTGCTGGTGGAGCCCGTCGGTGGCGAAGTCCTTCGGCGCCACCTCGAGACAGCGCAACCAGGCTTCGCTTGCACCTTCGTCGTCGCGGTGCAACAGGCGTTCGAAGCCCAGCGAAGCCAAGCTCTGGGCGTAGAGCTGCCGCGCGTCCTCGAAGTCGGGCAGCATGCGAAACGCGGTCGCCAGATACGAAACCGCTGCGGCGAAGTGCCGCTGCTCGTTGGCGAGGCGGCCCAGTACTAGGTGGGCCTTGCCTTCGTTCGGGTTGTAGGCCAGAGCGTGCTCCACGATCTTCAGCACCTCGGCTGCGTCGGCACCCTCGCCGAGCCGCGCGTAGGCCCGGCCGACCAGTAGGTTGGCGACAACCTTCGGCGTCTCTTGGTCCTGCGGCCTAACGCGCAGGTAGGCCTCGAGCTGCAGGATCGCGTCGTCGAGGCGCAGCTGACCGGCCAGAGCCAGCGCGAGCTCTTGACGCAGCGCCGGATCGGAGCGCTGCTCGAGACCTCGGCGCGCGTACGACTCCGCGTCGGTGAACTTCTCGCGCTCGCGCAACAGGCGCGCGGCGCCGAGCCAGGCGTCGATGCAGCCCGGATCGGCGGCGATGGCGCGGCGATAGTTGCGCAGTGCCGGCAAGGCGCGATCGCGCAGACGATCCCAAGCCGCTTGCGCACACAGCAGGCCCGGGTGCTCGGGATGCAGTTCCAACGCCGCCCCCAGCGTTCGGTCCGCTGCGGCACCGCGCGGGTCGTCGTCGGCGAGAGTCGCCGCCCCGCCCGCCGCAGAGGCGATGCGCAACTGCTCGGCAACGTGCAGAAGCTCGAGCGAGGCCCCGAAGGCGATCACGTCGGGGTGGTCCGGCAGCGCCTGCATGGCCAAAGCACAGCTGGCCTCGGCGCCCGCGATGTCACCGACCTGGCGCAGCGGTTCGAACGCCGCCAAGTGCGCTTGCATGAGCAGGGCCGTTGCCTGGGCGCGCCGCGCCGTGTGTGTCTCACCCGCGAGCTGGGCCCCCGCAGCAGCGATGGCAGCGCGCGCCTGGTTCGCTGCCGCTTCATAGTCGGCGTCCTTGACCGCGATGCGCACGAGCAGTTGGCGAGCCCGCAGCTCGTGGATCGGATAGCGCGCCGCCGCGACCGCGGCCTCGAGGTGCCCGCGCACGACGTCGAGTTCGGCCGGGCCACGCTTCAGCAAGTCGTAGACGAGATTGAGGTGCGCAACCGCGTTGACGGGCTCCACAGCCAGGCTCGAGCGCCACAGCGACTGGTCGTCGCCGAAGTCGTGGGCTCGACTGCCGGCCAGATAAACGAGCGGCAGCACGAGCGCCGCAGCCAGCCAGAGTCCGACGCGCGGCAGCAGGTGGTGCAGCACGGCGACCACGGCGGTCGCGGCACCGGGCACGGCAAAGTAGAGGTAGCGGTCGGCCGCCGCGATCGACGACGCCGGATAGGACGTGTTGAAGGGCAGCAGCGCGACTCCGAAGGCGAGCAGACCAAACGCAGCGAGCCGCCAGGTTGACCGCCGCCAAGCGAGCAGTGCCGCGAAGAAAACGCCAAGCCCCAGCATCGCCCCGGGCACGAACGCGCGACGGAAGGCAGCGAGCGTGTCGACCTCGGGATACAGCACGTTGAGTTGCAGCGGCCAGAACGTGGTCGACAGGTAGTGCTGCAGCGCGCCGGGCACCTGCTCGATGCCTTCACCCACCGAAGAGCCGGCCATCGTGCCTTCGATCGCGGCGATGCTCTGGTGGTGCCACGCGATTGGTAGCGCGACCAGCAACAGGACCAGCGGAGCCAAGAACCGGCGCCGCGGCCCACCGGTGTAGAGACAGAGCAGCACCGCTAGCACTGGCACGACAACCGCCGTGGCCTTGCTGTACATGGCCAACGCGCCGAACAGGCCGATGCCGATCGCACGCAGCCAGCCCGGCCGCCGCACGAACTGCACCGTCTGCAGCAGTGCCGCCAGGCCAAAGAAGCCGGCCAACAGGTCCTTGCGGCCACTGACCCACGCGACGGACTCAGCCAGGGCCGGATGCACCACGAACAGCGCGCCAGCGACGTGTGCGACGCCGCGCTGGGCCCCGAGCGCCAGCAGCAGGCGCACGAAGAGCACCGCGGTCGCCGCGTGCCACAACAGCGCGCTGAGGTGCGGCCAGAAGGGCACGGCGCCAAACAGCCGGAACTCGAACCACAGCGACAGGTGCGACACGGGCAGCCACACGTTCGCGATCGGCCGTCGCGGATCGAGCACCGCCGCAATGCCTTCGCGGAACTCGGGGTTGTCGGGACCGAAGAAGAAGTTGTCGTCGAAGGCCAGGAAGCCTGCTCGCAGAGCCGCCGGGAGATAGGTAACTGCGGCGAGCGCGAGCATGCAGACGACCGAGAACCAGAGCGGCGAAGGGGTCGGTGCGGCCGGGCCTTTGCGGCGCGACTTGGGACTGGAAACGAACTCGATCATGCCGGAGCGGCGCAGCGTAGGGCATCAGGACCAGGTGGGACAATGCTCGCAAGGGAACGAGACGAGTGTGCCCGGGCAGATCGGGACGCCTCGCTCGCGCGCGACTGCCCTTGCGCCGACGCTTGCACCGGGGCGGGTTCCGGGCACTCTCTTCGCGCCGTGTATTCCGCCCGCCACCTGCGCCCCTCTGCCCCCGACCTCGTGCGTGCACTGCGCCGGCGCGGCCGCGAAGTCTGGCCGCTGCGCCGACGCGGCGCTGACCTCGGCTTCGCCGTGCCAATGGTCCGCGCGATGCCGTCGCTGCAGCAAGCGATCACCCGCTGGCAACGCAGCGAACCGGTGTTCCTGCCCGGCGTGCTAGGCCGCGCCCCGACCCGTTTCCGCAAGGCGATCGCGGCGTCGCTGCGCATGTTCGAGCGCTTGCGCGCGGGCGGCAGCCTGCTCGACGAGATGGAACGGCGCCTCGCCGAGGACCCGGATCTTCGCTACGTCGGCAGCGACGTCGATCGCAAGGACCCGCGCGAAGTCGAGCGCATCTTCTTCGACGCCGAAGTGGCGGGCAAAGCAGTCGCGCGCGACCTCTGGGCCAAGCTGGCTTGGATCGCCAACGACGAGAGCGACCGTTCGCTGCGCATGCGCTTCTCGAGCGGCCTCGAGCAGATGGACGAATGGCTGAAGTCGAGCGATCTGAGTGCTGGCTGGGTCGATCAACTCTCGGCGCGAGCATTCCCAGAGTGCGCGGCGATCCTCGACTGTGCGCCGTTGCGCGAGATGCTGCGGCATCTGCTCGCGCGCCCCCATCGATTGTCGGAGCGCATCATCTACAACAACGCCCCCGACGGCGGCGCCGTCTTCCATCACGACGCCGAACCCGGCCAACTCGGAGTTGCTTTCAGCCAGCTCGAAGGGCAAACGGCCTGGCTCACGCTCGGCAAGCGCCGGCTCGCGAAGCTGCTGGTGCGCACCCGCACGGCCCGCACGTTCGACGCCGCGATGGCGGCTCTCGACGCGGCGGACGATGCGTGCCTCGTGCACCTGCTCAATCGCGACGCGCGGTTCACGGCCCAGCTCGCGGCGCACGGTGCCCTGTTCGTATTGCGCGCTGGCGACTCGATCCTGTTGCCCTCACACGGCGTCGACGACGTCGCCTGGCACTCCGTGATCGCGCTTGGACAGCGCCCGAGCCTGGCCCACAGCTACGGCCTGTTCGTGCGCCAGCCGGACTACCCGATGGCCGCCGACCCGCACGCCAGCTAGAACGGGGCCCGTGGCGATCGACCCTGCCTGCCTGCGCCAACACCTCGAGCACGCCATACGCGCGTTCGGCGGCGACTTGCCGTTGCCGCCCGGGCACGCCCAGCGCCGCACGCCAACAGCGCCAGCGCCTGAGTTGATGCCGGTTCCCGCTGCCGCTGCCTGCGCCGAGCCACGGCTGGCGCCAGCCGGCGAACCAGCCACCCGACCTGAAGTCCAACCAGCGGCCTCTCTCACACCGACCGCCGCCGCC
>JBDSBS010000248.1:0-5463 GCA_039921435.1 Planctomycetota bacterium
CTCGCGGCGCGCCGTCACGAAGCCACCGCCCGACGCGATCGACCGCGACCTGACCTTGTCCGACCTGCAGCAGATCGTGCACCAGTTCGTACTGCACTTCGACGTGTGCGGCACCTCGCGCCAGTGCTTCAAGGTGCTGCAGGACGTGCGCTCGCTGTCGGTGCACTTCCTGCTCGACGTCGACGGCACGATCTACCAGACGCTCGATCTGCGCGAGAAGGCGCACCACGCGACGATCGCCAACGACTTCTCGATCGGCGTCGAGATCGCCCATCCCGGTGCCTGGCTGCAGCCGCTCAACGCCGACATGCGTCGCTGGTACGAGAAGGACGAAGTGGGCTGGCGCATGAAGTTCCCGACCTGGATGAAGGAGATCGGCATCCGCACGCCGGATTTCATCGCGCGTCCCGACCGGCCCGAGGTCGTCTCGGGCGAGGTGCAAGGCAAGATGTACTACCAGTTCGACTACACGCCGCAGCAGTACGCATCGCTGGCGCGGCTGTGTGCTGCGCTCACGCGCCTCTTCCCGCGCATCCGGCTCGAGGTGCCGCGCAATCCGAATGGCAGCGTCGTCGAACACGCGCTGCCCGCTGACGAACTGCGCGCCTTCGACGGCATCGTCGGCCACTTCCACGTGCAGAAGAACAAGCAGGATCCGGGTCCGGCGTTCCAGTGGGAACGCGTGCTGCGCGAATCACGCGCACTGCGGGACCGCTAGCGGCGCCCACACAACAGCCCAGAGCACCATGGGTGCGATCGCGGTGCCGGGCGGCTACGCTGACCATCGATGCTGCGGCGCAGCATGGCCCACGCCCACCCCGTTCGACGACGCCATCGCGTCAGCACTGCAACCCCGCCCATGCGTGACCGCCGCAACGTTGCTCACCTGTGCATGCTGTTCAGGTGACTCTCGGTGCTTCGGGGTGGCTGTTTCGACACCGCGCCCGGTGAGCAGTCATCCTTCGGCCGAGCGCCCGTCTTCTGGCGACGAGCACGGCGGCACACGCGGCTGCCGAGTCCAACTTCGCGATTGCAGGCCTTCCCCGTGGACTGTGCGCAGCGACTCGACAGAGTCGACCCATGATCGAACCACGCGCTGAGAGAGTCCCATGTCCGAACTCTGGCTGATCCGTCACGGCGAGACCGAGTGGAGCAGGACGCGGCGCCACACGGGCCGCACCGACATCGCGCTCACCGCGCGAGGCGTGCGCGAGGCAGAACTCGTTCGGCCGCGGCTTGCAGCGCACACATTCTCGCTCGTGCTCACAAGCCCGCTGCGCCGCGCGCGCAACACCTGCGTGCTGGCGGGCTACGGCGATCGAGCCTTGGTCGACGCCGACCTCTGCGAATGGGACTACGGTGCCTGCGAAGGTCGGACTACGGCTGACATCCGCGCCGAGCAGCCAGGCTGGGACATCTGGAACGACGGGGCGCCTGGCGGCGAGACCGTCGACGAGGTCGGCGCCCGCGCCGATCGGGCGATCGCCCGGGTGCTGGCAGCAATGGGGAACACGGCCCTGTTTGCCCATGCGCACCTGCTGCGCGTGCTCGCGGCGCGCTGGCTCGGCCTGCCGTCGGTGTCCGGCGCCTGCTTCGCGCTCGACACGGCCGCGGTCTGTGTACTCGGCTACGAGCGGGAGCGCCGCGTCCTGCTGCACTGGAACGATGTGTCCCATCTCGACGCGCAAAGCACGGTTTGATTCTGCGCGTTGGTAGACCGCGCTTTCGCCTCTTGCGAGCTGCTGGCTGACCCGGAGCCCACTCGTCGCCATGATGAGCGCCCCATGAGCAAGCCCTGGATCCTACGCCCGCTGCGCCCCGCCGACGACAAAGCCGTGGCCGCGATCATCCGCGCCGTCATGACCGAACACGGTTGCTCGGGTCCCGGCTTTGCGATCCACGACCCCGAAGTCGACTGCATGAGCGCCAACTACCGAGGCTCGGACGCGCGCTACTACGTCGTCGAACACGACGGCCGCGTGCTCGGCGGGGCGGGCTTCGCGCGACTGCAGGGCACGAGCGAAGCCGAGGCGACCTGCGAACTGCGCAAGATGTACTTCCAGCCACCAGCGCGCGGCCTCGGCCTCGGCCACGCGCTGCTCGAGCTGCTGCAGGGCGAGATGATCGCCGCCAACTACCGACGCTGCTACCTCGAGACCACCACGTGGATGCAGGCTGCCCAGCACCTCTACCAGGCGCACGGCTTCCGCGAGCTGGCCGGCCCAGAAGGTCGCACGGGGCACCACGGCTGCGACAAGTTCTTCGCCCGCAGCCTTGGCGCGTAGGTGGCACGAGCTCTCCAGCCCCTCGGTGCGCCCCGTTGGTAACGGGACTTGCTGCCCCGTGTAGCTTGACGAAGGTTGCGGACTAGGTGACGGTGGAGGAATGCCGATACCCCTCGGGTACCGCAACACTGCAGCCTCATGCACCTACTGTACTTCGGCGCCCTCGGCGAACTGTCCACCTGGGCCACCACGTCGATCACCCTGGTCCTGCTCTTGGGTGCGGCATTCGTCGGCGCCCCGCTCTGGCTGTTCGCCACCATCGTGATGGCGCTCGGCTGGACTCTCGGCATCGCCTGGTGGGGCTGGCTCTGTCTCGTGCCCCCGTTCGCGGTGCTGCTCGTGCCGCCGCTGCGCCGCGCACTGCTGAGCGACCGCATCCTGGCCGTGCTGCGAGCCAGCGGCTTCATGCCGGCGATCAGCGAAACCGAACGCGCCGCGATCGCGGCCGGCACCGTCTGGCTCGACGGCGAACTGTTCTCGGGCAAGCCGAACCTCGAAGCCTTGGTTACCGCCGACTACCCGGACCTGACCGAAGAAGAACAGCGCTTCGTCGACGGCCCAGTCGCGCAGGTGTGCGCGATGACCGACGACTGGCGCGTGCACCAAGAACGCGACCTGCCGCCTGAGGTCTGGGACTACCTCAAACGCGAACGCTTCTTCGGGCTGATCATCGAGAAGAAGTACGGTGGCTTGGGCCTGTCGCCATCGTGCAACAGCGCCGTCGTCACCAAACTGTCTTCGCGCTCGATGCCACTCGCGATCACGGTGATGGTGCCGAACTCACTCGGGCCGGCCGAGCTGCTCACGCACTACGGCACCGAGGCGCAGAAGCAGCGCTGGCTGCCGGCTCTCGCCACAGGGGCCGAGATCCCGTGCTTCGCACTGACGGAACCCGGCGCTGGTTCCGATGCCGGCGCGATCAGCGCCACGGGCGTCGTCTGCCGGGGCGAAGACGGCAAGCTCATGCTGCGCCTTTCCTGGAACAAGCGCTACATCACGCTCGCCGCGGTCTCGACCGTGCTCGGGCTCGCGTTCCAACTGCACGATCCCGAGAACCTGCTCGGCAAGGGCCCACTACCCGGCATCACCTGTGGCCTCGTGCCGACCAACACGCCCGGTGTCGGGCTCGGCCGCCGCCACGATCCGATGGGCGTGCCGTTCTACAACTGCCCGACGATCGGCAAGGACGTGCTCGTGCCGCTCGAGGAGACCATCATCGGTGGTGCCAGCGGTGCTGGGCGCGGTTGGCAGATGCTCATGGAATGCCTCGCTGCCGGCCGCGGCATCTCCCTGCCCGCGACCGCCACGGGCGGCGCGCAGCTCGTCGCCCGCGCCGTCGGCGCCTACGCCGCCGTGCGCCAACAGTTCGGCTTGCCGATCGGGCGCTTCGAAGGTGTCGAAGAACCGCTCGCGCGCATCGCCGGCTTCACGTACCTGATGGAGGCTTCGCGGCGCTACGTCTGCGGCGCGCTCGATGCCGGGCAGAAGCCGGCCGTCGTCACCGCCATCGCGAAGTACAACACGACCGAGATCTGGCGGCAGATCGTCAACGACGGCATGGACGTGCTCGGTGGTGCTGCGATCTCGCGCGGCCCGCGCAATCTGCTCGCGCACGCCTACATCGGCACGCCGATCTGCATCACGGTCGAAGGCGCCAACATCCTGACGCGCACGCTGATGATCTTCGGCCAAGGTGCCATCCGCTGCCACCCATACGCCTACCGCGAAATCGACGCGATCTCGCGCAACGACGGCCGCGCCTTCGACAAGAGCTTCTGGCCGCACATCGGCCACGTCGTGCGCAACGGCGTGCGCACGCTGCTGCTGGGCCTCTCGCGCGGTTGGCTGTCTTGGTCGCCGGTCGGCGGCGTGGCCAAGCGCCACTGGCGAAGGCTCAACTGGGCCTCGGCCGAGTTCGCGCTGTTTGCCGACGTGGCGATGGGCACCCTCGGCGGCGACCTGAAGCGCAAGGAGAAGATCACGGGCCGGTTTGCCGACTGGTTCTCCTGGCAGTTCTTGGCGGCAGCGACGCTGCGCCGGTTCGAAGCCGAAGGCCGACAGAGCGAAGACGTGCCGCTGCTGCACTGGGCCCTCGAGCACGCCTTCGCGCGCATGCAGACCGCGCGCGAGGGACTGTTCGACAACCTGCGGTTGCCTGGCATCGGCCACGCACTGCGCCTGCCCGGAGCCGTGTGGGCGCGCCTCAATCCGTTCGGCCACGGGCCCGACGACACCACAGGCCACCTCGCCGCTCGCACGCTGATGCAACCTGGCCCCCAGCGCGACAGTCTGACGGCACGCATCCACGTGCCGAACGACCCCAGCTCGGGACTCGGCCGGCTCGAACACGCGCTGCGCCTCTGCAGCGAAGCCGAACCCGTGCTCAAGAAGCTCAAGGACGCGGTGCGGCAAGGCCGGCTGCCGAAGGCGCGCCCGGCGCAATTGCTCGACCAGGCGGTCGACAGCGGCATCCTCAGCGACGACGAACGCACGCTCGTGCACGCGGCCGAAGCCGCGCGCGGCGAGGCCATCGCGGTCGACAGCTTCACGCTCGAAGAGTACCTGCAGGGCGCACACACCGCCGTCGACGAGCTGAGCCCGACGAGCTGACCTGCCGGCCGAGCCCGCCGGCAAACGAGCCACCCGTTCTGATCCGCCGCCACCCGCCGCAGAAGCAGCGGGACATGCGGCCACAGCTTCGCTAGCCTCTGCCGGCTGTGGCGCACGGCATCCTCGTCTACCAGCAGATCAAGGCGCTGATCGAACGCGGCGCCCTCACCTCCACCCCGGCCATCGCACCGACGCAGGTGCAGCCCAGTTCGCTGGACCTGCGGTTGGCGACGCGCGGCTACCGCGTGCGATCGGGATTCCTGCCTGAGACCGTGCGCGTCGCCGACCGGCTCGAGGAGACGACGCTCTACGCATTCGATCTCACCGATGGCGCCGTGCTCGAGAAGGGACACTGCTACATCGTGCCGCTGCTCGAACAGGTCGCGCAGCCGCTGCCCTACCTGATCCGGGCCAACCCCAAGTCGTCGACGGGGCGCCTCGACCTGTTCACGCGGCTGCTCGCCGATCGCTGCGGCCGCTTCGAGACGGTGCCGCCGGGCTACACGGGGCCGATGTACCTCGAGATCGTGCCGCGCAGCTTCCCGGTCAAGGTGCGCACCGGACTCTC
>JBDSBS010000249.1:0-8783 GCA_039921435.1 Planctomycetota bacterium
CACTGGCGCACTTCACTGGCGCGCCGCAGCGGCGCGCCTTTGCCATTCCGCCTCGAAGCTCCGGATCTCCGCCGCCGTCAACGGCTCTGCGCGAGCCCGCACGATCACGTCCGCGCCGACGAACTCGACGTTGGGCCGCAGTCCGACCACGTAGTCCTTGGGCGCCTCGCGCTCGTGCGCCATGCGCCGCACCACGAACAGGACCTCGGCCAGATCCTCGAACTCCTTCGCCGTGAGCACCCCGGGTTCTTGCGACGGCACGCCGGCAGTGAGAATCTTCGCGATGTCATCGATCGCCGTGGCGCCACCGCTGAGCCGATCGACCGCAACGCGCATCTCGCTGGCATCGAGTCGCGCGTCGCCGTTCTGATCACAGCTCGCAAAGAGCCCGCGCAAGAACAGCCGCATCGGCGCTGGATCCGGCGGCGCGGACGGCAGCCGCGCGACCACCCAATCGTTGAGGCCGAGGGCGTCGATGACGATCGTGTCGGGCAGGTGCCACCCGAGGTAGCCGACGCTGGACAGAGCCACGACGGGGAACGGTTGCTCGGCAGTCGCCAACCATCTTCTCGGCTGATGCCTCTGCGGGATGCCTTCGAGGAACCGGGCGTGCTCCCGGCAGCGAACGCCGATCAGCCTCGCCCGCAGCCAGGCCTGCTGCCGGTCGTACCACCGAGCCAGTGGTGCGCACCATGCAGGAGCATGATCGGCCAGGGCGCGAAAGCCCTGGCTCGGCATGTCGGCAATCGCCGCTGCCTGCAGCCACCCAACGCCCGACGCCGCCCACAGCAGCAGGAGCAAACCCGCAGTCGCGCGCGCGCGCAGGTTCATGCGCGCCGCGATGGCGGCCACGGCAAGCACGCTTAGAGGTACGAGTGGACTGTAGACGCGATACTCGAAGTGATCGCCGCCTACGACGAGCGTGTAGTAGGCACACTGCATCAGCACCGCGACGACGGCCGCCACTGCTGGCCCGCAGCCGACCGCGTGTGCCCACGCGACCCGCCAACCGCGCCGCAACTCGGCGGCGATCCAGAAGATCGCGAACATCAGGACCACCCACGATCCGTGTTCGATGACGAAGCACGCGAAGTAGCGCAGTCCAGCCTCGGGCCACGCGCCCGTGACCTTCGCGTAGTACGTGTTTGGCAGCCATTCTCCGTAGAACCAGCGGCGCCAGCAGACGTGCACGGCGACCAATGACAACGGCGCGAGTCTGAGCACTGCCGCCCGACGTGTCGGGCCTGGCACCAACCCGCCCAGCACGACGCCAACGGTGACGAACGCCAACAAGAGCCCATCTGGCCTGCTCAGCGCAGCGACGGCGGCGGCCGACGACCACAACCAGAGCACGCCAGCACGGCGCCGGGCCCGCAGGTGAAATGCCAACAGCACCCATGCCAGCAGCGCCGCGTTGAACAAGGACGTCTCGAGTCCGCTCGTCAACCACTGCAGGAACGTCCGGTTGCTGACCACTGCCGCCAAGGCCAGGAACGCAACCGCATCCGGCGCGGCCAAACCTCCGGGTCGGCGCAGGCGCAGCAGAGCGACCGCCACGAGAGCAAACTGCACGAGGCCGAAGCCGATCGACCACAGGTTGGCCGCATCGGGAGGCACGATGCCGAAAGCACTCCACGTGAACCAGAGCAGCATGACCCAGGCGAAGCTCGTGTAGCCCTCGACCGGCTCGAACGGCGGCGGATTCCAGACGAGTCCCAGCCCATCGTGCGCATTCGACACGTAGCGAAACGCGATGAACGCGTCGTCGCAGAGAAACCAGAGCTGCGTCGCGCCGAGCACCAGCAAGCCCGCGAGCAGCGTCAACCAGGCGCAGCGAATCGCGACGCGGCGAGGGCCCGAGGTCAAAGGCAGCGTCACGATTGCCCGCGCCCCATACGAGTGAGTTCCCGCCGATCGCCCGCGTCACGCACGGGCGCCTGGCCTAGTCTCAACCACCGCCGCTGCGCGGCTTGGCCTTCGGCGGCACGCCGCATGCATCGCCCTTCTTGGCGCCGCGCGCATCGGCCAGGATGCGCTCGGCCAGCCGATCGGCGGCGTCGCTCGGCGGAATGCGGTCTTCCTTCGCCATGGTCCACAGTTCCTTGAGAGCCTGCGGAATACGTTCGATCTTGCTCAGCGAAACCTTCTCGTCGTAGCCACCCGGGTGGAACTCGACCGAGACGTTGATGATGCCACCCGCGTTGATGACGTAGTCGGGGGCGTAGAGCACCTTGCGATCCGCGAGCGCCTTGCCGTGCCGCGGCTCGAGCAGCAGGTTGTTGGCAGCACCCGCCACGATCGGTGTCTGCAGCGTGGGGATCGTTTCGTCGTTGAAGATGGCGCCCAGCGCACACGGGGCGAAGACATCGCACTTCATCGCGAGGATGTCGGCTTCGGCGACCGCCACGATGCCGATCTCCTTCTGCAGCTGCTGCAGCCGCTCGGTGTTGCGGTCCGCTGCGAAGACCTTGGCGCCGGCCTCGACCAGACGCTTGGCCAAGGGCGAACCGACGGCGCCGACGCCCTGGATCGCGATCGTGCGGCCCTTGGGTGAATCGTTGCCAAACACCCAGCCGAGTGCGGCGCGCACGCCGAGGAAGACGCCGTAGGCCGTGTAGGGCGAAGGATTGCCGCTGCCGCCGTCTTTCTGCTCGAGACCAGTCACGTGCTTGGTGGCGCGCCGCAGCACCTCGAGGTCGGCGACCGAAGTGTTGACGTCCTCGGCGGTGATGTAGTTGCCGCCCAGCGAGTCGACGAGTCGCCCCATCGCCAGGTAGAGCGCTTCGGACTTCACCTTCTTGGGGTCGCCGATCATCACGGCCTTGCCGCCGCCCAAGCCCGTCTGCGCCACGGCCGACTTGTACGTCATGCCGCGTGACAGGCGCTTGACGTCGAACAGCGCCTCCTGCTCGGAGGTGTAGGGCCACATGCGCAGGCCGCCCAAGGCGGGCCCCAGCGTCGTGTCGTGCACCGCGATGATCGCGTGCAGGCCGCAAGAAGGGTCGACG
This sequence comes from Planctomycetota bacterium, assembly GCA_039921435.1. Taxonomy (GTDB): domain Bacteria; phylum Planctomycetota; class UBA1135; order UBA1135; family UBA2386; genus DASVAL01. The sequence continues at coordinate 3,009 of JBDSBS010000249.1, forward strand.
CCGCGCACGACACGTTCGTAGCCGGCGACTGGGAGGTCGGTGATCTGGAGAGTACTGGTCACGGGCTGGAGAGGTTGACCGCCAAGAAGGGCAAGGAGGATAGCGCCGCGTCCGGCGAGCGCCATCCTGAGGATTCCGGAGCGGCGACTCAGGCATCCCGGGTCGGATCCGACTCAGCGCGAACGTTCGCCGACGAGCACCTGCAGGTCGACTTCCGCACCGCCGCGCCGCACGCACACGGTGACGGTCTTGCCGATCTTCTGCGCGTCGAGCACTTCCGCATAGCTCTGGACGTCGGTGATCTTGCTGCCGCCCAGCGCTGTGATGAGGTCGTCGGGTTCGATGCCTGCCTTGTCGGCCGGGCCGTCGGCGCGCACCGAGGCCACTTTCACGCCGTCGCCATTCTGGTAGGCGTATTCGGGCATCAGGCCCAGTGCGGGTCGTGCGTCGGTTGCCTCGGTCGCCGCGTGACCGGGCTCGACCGGCTTGGCTTGGTGTGGGTTCGCCGGCTTGGCCTCGTGCGGGTTCGCCGGCTTGGCCTCGTGCGGGTTCACCGGCTTGGCCTCGTGCGGGTTCACCGGCTTAGCTTCGTGTGGGTTCGTTCCCTTGCTCTTCGAAGGCCCGACGGCCACTTCCGCCTCCCGTTCCGGCCCCTTTTGCGCCACGACGACGTATTCCGCCATCGCGCGCGGCGACGCGTAGATCCCCGATGACAGATCGTCGACCGTCTCGGTCGACAGCACGCGCACGTCGAGATCTGGCATGCGGCGCTTGATGCGGGCCACGGTGCCGCGGCCGTAATCGCTGTGCATGCGACCGCAGATCAGCACGACGAGAGGCCGTTCTCCGGCCTGACGGCGCGCCTTCAGGTAGTCGACGACCGACTCCGCCATCGTGTCGTCCTTGAGGCACTGCGCCTCGTAGTAGCGCCGCATCGAGCCATCGCCCGCCGTGCCCCCGTGCTCCTTCATCATCTCGACGAACGCGTCCCAGTACTCGTCCTCGGGTGCCGTGGTCTCGCGCGCCACGAATGCATTGCCCATGACCCCCGCGAGACCTTCCTTGGCGACCTGGGTCGCCAATTCGCGAGGCGCGTTCGCCGCCAGCACGACGAGACCGTTCGCCTTGGCGAACTCGATCACTGGCCGATAGTCGCGCTTGTAGTCGGGCCAGGGCCGCGACTGTGCCAAGAACGTGCCCTCGTCGATCATGCCGGTGAGGTAGCTCAGCAGCACGGTCTGCACATCGCGCTCGAACATCTCCATGGCGATGACGACGTTGCCGCGGCGCGCTTGCAGTTCGCGCAGCAATTCGTGGTGCACGGCGTGCGCCGAGGGAGTCTTGTGCATCTCGCCGATCGCCACGACGTCCGCCTTGGCGAGGTCTTCGGCGGCAGCCGGCACGGTCGTCACCGTGTCGGTGGCCGTGGTGACGAGACGAGCTGGCACAGCACAGGCGACCGCCAAGAAGCACAGGGGCAAGATACGGAGGAGGCACATGAGAGCATCAGAAACGCAGCCCCCACCGCCGGCAAGCGCCACCTGAGCTACGTGCACAGACAGCGGTCGCGCCCTTGCCATGCGACATTCGCGCAGACTCGTGCTTCCGCCGCCGCCGCGACCCGCTTGAATGCGTGGCCTGGCGCGCCGCCAGCGCAGCTGCAAGACCCGACCGAGCGCATGAAGATCACCACTTGGAACGTCAACGGCCTGCGCGCGCGTCTCACCCATGTCGTCGACTTCCTACGCGAACACCGACCTGACGTTCTCTGTCTGCAGGAGACCAAGGTGCAGGACGAACTGTTCCCGCGCGAGCCGCTAGAGGACGAAGGCTACAACGTCGAGTTCTTCGGCCAGAAGAGCTACAACGGCGTCGCGATCTTGAGCCAGGAGCCGCTCGAAGACGTCGTGCGCGGCCTGCCCGACGATCCGCCCGACGCCGAACGGCGCGTCATCGGCGCCATCGCACGGGACTTCATGGTGCTCAACCTCTACGTGCCCAATGGTCAGGAAGTCGGCGCCGACAAGTACGCGTTCAAGCTCGATTGGCTGCGGCGCCTGCGTTCGTTCCTCGACACGCGCTACGCGACGACGGAGAACGTGGTCGTCGTCGGCGACTTCAACGTGACGATCGACGACCGCGACGTGCACGATCCGGTGTGGTGGCGCGACCGCATCCTGTGCTCGCCGCCCGAGCGCCAGGCCATGCGCTCGATCATGGCCTTTGGCCTGACCGACGCCTTGCGCGAGCACCACGCCGAAGGCGGCATCTACACTTGGTGGCACTACACGGCCGGCGCCGCCTTCAAGGACGACGGTCTGCGCATCGACTACGTGCTGACCTCACCGCCGGCGACGGCGCGCTGCACGGACGTCATCGTGCACAAGGAACTGCGCTTGCAGAAGAGTCCGAGCGACCACGTGCCGGTCACGGCGTTGTTCGGTGACGCCGAGGCCGGGTCTCGATGAGTGACGGCACGTTCGCCATCGAAACGAGCGGGCTCGGCCGCGAGTTCGCCGGCAAGTGGGCCGTGCGCGATCTCGATCTCCACGTGCGACCGGCCGAGCTCTACGGCTTTCTCGGCCAAAACGGCGCCGGCAAGACGACGACGCTGCGTTTGCTGACGGGTCTGCTGCGACCGAGTGCGGGCTCCCTGCGCATCGCCGGGCTCGACCACACCAAGGACAGCAAGAAACTCAAGCAGATGCTCGGCTTCGTGCCCGACACACCGCCGCTCTACGACTACCTCACGGGCCGCCAGTACGTCGCACTCGTGGCGAGCCTGTGGCACGTCGACAAGAAGGCGCGCGACGAACGCTGCGAGCGACTCTTCGATCTGTTGGGCCTCGGTCCGGCTGCCGACGAACTGTGCAAGGGCTACTCGCACGGCACGAGGAAGAAGGTGCACCTCGCGGCCGTGCTGACGACCCAACCTCGGGTGCTGCTGCTCGACGAACCGACGACGGGACTCGATCCGCTGAGCACGCGCCGCCTCAAAGACCTTCTGCTCGCCGAAGTGCAGCGCGGCACCACCGTGTTGTTGAGCACGCACATGCTCGAGATCGCCGAACAGATTTGCCACCGCGTCGGCATCCTCGCCGAAGGAAAACTGTGCGCCGAAGGCACCGTGCCCGAGCTGCGCCGTAGCCACGGCAACCGCTCACTCGAACACGTGTTCTTGCAGGCCACTGGCACGCCGATCGACGGCGAGATCGATTCCACGAACGCCGACACGGTGGAGCATGGGCCTGCTGCGAGCTGACCTGACGGCGCTCTGCAACCTGCCCGGGACGCCGGCCGGACGCCGCCTGGCCGCGAGCACCGCGATCGGGTTCCTGCTCGTGGGCCTGATGTCGTGGTGGATCGCCGGCGAACTCGTGCAGCGCCCGCAGCTGCTCATGCTCGTGCACGGCGCCACCGGCGGCGACTCCCTGCGCCGATTGCTCGGGTCCGGCTTGATGTCGTGCCCCATCGCCGCCACCTGGCTCGGTCTGGCCCTCGCGCAACGACAGCTCTTCGAGACACCGGAACTGACGCTCTGGCGACTGGCGCCGCAACCGAACTGGCGCGGTCCGGTGCAGGTGCTGCTGCGCGCTAGCTTCCTCACCGTGGGCTGGGCGATGGCGCTGGCGGTGCCGTTCCTCGCGACGCTGCTGGCCAACGCCAACGCGCCGCCGCTGGCCTACTGCTTGGTACCGGTGGCCGCCACCGTGTGCACCGTGCCGCTGCTCTGCACGCTGCTCGCGGTGCAGATCGTACTGGTGCGCTTCTTCGCCGGTCGCCTGCTGCGGCTCGTGCTCACAGTCGTGGCAGCGCTTGCTTCGGTCGCGTTTTCGACGTGGCTCTTGCTCGGCATGTTCGCGCCGAGCCAAGGCCGCATGCAGCAACTTGTCGAGACCAGCGCCGCGGCCGACCGGCTGCCGTGGACCATCGATACGGCCGCGCTGATGCTGGCCTCGGCAGCGCGCGGCGAGCTCGATACGACGGCGCTGCGTTCGGGGCTCGGCTGGCTCGCGCTGGCACTGGCGATCTTCTGGTTCGCTGCCAAACTGCACCCGCGTGCCCTCGAACGGCACTTGCAGGCCGAGCCACGGCTCCTGCGGTGGCGCTTGCGTCCGTGGCCGAGCTCCGTCGCAGCGACGGTGCGCAAGAAGGAGTTCGCGCAGGTTCTGCAACAGCCCGGCGCCCTGATCGGCTTCCTCGTCTTCGGCGTGCTCGTCTTCGTGCTCGCGCGCGAACGCGTGTTAGTCAGCAGCATCCTCGGCAACCCAAGGCTGCCGCCCGTCGTCGCGCAGCTCGGCGCGATGCTGTCGCTGTGGTTCCTCGCCGTGCTGCTGGTGCTCTATGCACACATGGGGCGACTGGCGCTCTGGGACGGCGCGCAATGGTCGCTCTACGTGGCTTCGCCTGCACCCAAGCACTCGATCCTGCGCGGCAAGCTCGAAGCCGTGGCGCTATTCCTGCTGTGGCCGCTCGTGCTGGTCGGCGCTGCCGGCGTGCACCTGCTGTCCGCCAGCCCGGCCGTGCTGCTGACCTTCGTCGGCGTGGCCCTCGGTGGCACGCTGGCAGCGCTCGGTGTGCTCGCGATCGTCGGCACGTCGCCTCGCTTGATGCGGCCCGACGACGGCGGCCAGATCGTGCAGAGCGGACGCAGCTTCGTCGCGGCGATGCTGCTGGTCATGCTGTTCGAACTGGCGGTGTCGCCGGCCGTGCTGGGGTGGATGTGGCTCAGCGACTGGCTGCGCCGCAATCAGCTGCAGCCCGAAGTGGCGCACGAGATGGCGCCATGGGTCGTCGGTAGCTCGCTCGCGTTCGGGCTCGGTGTGGCCGTCTTGGGCATCGCGATCGGCGCGCGCAACTACCGCCGGCTGTCGATGGCTCGGTAAGGTCGAGACCTGGCTCGCCGAGATCGCTGGGTGCCAACCGGGCCTTGCAGGCCTGGTCGACATGGCTAAGTTGTCCTGGTGAAGAACGCCAAGATCAGCGAGCTGAAGAACAACCTCAGTCGGTTCCTCGCCTACGTTCGCCGAGGTGGCACGGTCAGGGTATTCGACCGCGAGACCCCGATCGCCGACTTGACTCCATGTAGCTCGACTGCCACCGACGAAGCTGGCGAAGCCCAATTGGCAGCGCTCGAACGTTCGGGGTTGCTGCGACGCGCAACCGAAGAACTGCCCGACGACTTCCTGAGCCGGCGCCTACCGCGGGCCAAGTCGAGCGTCGTCAGGGCACTGATCGACGAGCGCCGCGAGGGTCGATGAGGTTCTGGGACAGCTCTGCCCTGGTGCCCCTCGTCCTTCAGGAACAGGAGACAGCGAGCCTGCGCGCTCTGCTTGCCGAAGACCCGGACCTGGTGGTTTGGGCCATGAGTGGAGTCGAAGTGACGAGCGCCTTGTGGCGGCGCTCCCGTTCTGGCGAACTCTCTGAGCAAGCCCGCGCAACGGCCCTGTCTGCACTCGCCCAGCTGGAGGCTGCTTGGAACCCGGCTGTGGACGTTCTCCAAGTGGCTGCACGCGCGCGGCGGGTATTGGCATCACACCCCCTGCGCGCAGCCGACGCATGCCAACTCGCGGCTGCGTTGTTGGTGTGCCGTGAGCGGACCGAGACCTTGGACTTCGTCACCCTCGACGACAGGCTGGCTGATGCCGCACGGCGCGAGGGTTTCCGTGTCCGGCCTACAGACTCGCCTGACTAGCCCTGCCCGTGCCCCACAAAAGGGCCTGGCCAATCAAGGTTTCCTGGTCATGCCAATCCCGAGCAGATAGCCGTCGACCA
>JBDSBS010000250.1:0-10650 GCA_039921435.1 Planctomycetota bacterium
GGATCGACCAAGACCGGACGCACGCCGTGCAGTCGCACGAGGAAGTGATCTGGCAGCGCGACCCCGGTTGCGGCCAACCCGGCCCAGCGCGCCACGAGCACGTAGATGAGCGACAGCGACACCGGCACACCTATGCGCTGCCGCAACACCCTGTCGATGAGCACATGATCGAGGTCGAGCACACTGGCGACGCCGCCCTCCGGACCCAGACCATGCAATCCGAGGTGGTCGTGCAAGCGCTCGGCCAACAGCCGCGCGCACGTCGGTAGACTGCGGCCTGCGAACTCGCGTCTGAGTTCGTTCGCTTCGCGCCGCAATCGCGCCGCGAGTTCCGCTGCAGCGGGAACGAACGTGCGCACCATGCTGGATAGCAGCACGGCCCCTTCGAGCAGCGCGGGTGCGGAGCCCCGTGCGCTGCGCCCGATGCGCAAACGCGCGAAGCGGCGCAGGCAGTCGCGCACATCGAGCGCGCGCAGCACGGCCCGGCAACGAGCTCGTGTGCGCACGCGTTCGGCTTCGGCTCCTTCGCGCAACTGCGGAACCGCGAGCTCGCCCCAACGCAGCAACCGCTCGCGCGCCTCGGCCTGGATCGGACCACGATCGTCGCCGAGCAACGCAATGGTCGCGGCGATCTGCGCCGGTGTAGGGCGTTGTGGCTCCGGGACTCCGTGCGGGCTATTCATCGGAAGGCGGCGAAGTCCCATGGGTCGACCACGAGTGCTTCGGCGCCGCTGAGCATACCCACGAAACACTGACGATCCTCGCTCTTGTTTCAGGTGGTCGCAGCCGACGATCGCGCGGCAACCGAGGCTCGACTCCACGCTCGCATGTGGTGAAACTCAACATCAGGATGGAAGCTCCCATCGCATCGCCGCCGCCATGCGGCAACACCCCCGCCTCGCCTCCGCATGAGCACCCAACAAAGCGATTCCCCGTTGTCGATGAGCCCTGAGGAGTTTCGCCGATTCGGACACGAGGTCGTCGATTGGATCGCCGACTACCGCGCCAACTCGGCCCAACTGCCCGTGCAAACGAACACTCGACCGGGAGACCTGCTCGCCGCCTTGCCTCTGACACCGCCGCAACACCCCGAAGGCTTCGCCGCCGTGCTGGCGGACTTTCAACAGCTGATCGTGCCGGCACTCTCGCACTGGCAGCATCCGCGATTCTTCGGCTACTTCCCTTCCAACGGGGATCTGGCGTCCGTGCTCGGCGACTTCCTGAGCACGGGACTCGGCGTTCTCGGCCTCGCCTGGCAATCGGCACCCGCCTTGACGGAACTCGAAGAGCGAGTCGTCGACTGGCTGGCCAGCATGTCCGGCCTGTCGACCCAGTGGCATGGCGTCATCCAGGACACCGCGTCGACGTGTGCGCTGCTCGCTCTGATCTGTGCGCGGGAACGCAGCAGCGGGTACGGTGCCGCCGGCCCTGGCCTGCAACACACCGGCCCGCCACTGGTCGTCTACACGAGCCGCGAAGCCCACAGCTCGGTCGAGAAGGCCACGCTGCTGGCGGGCTTCGGGCGCGAACACCTGCGCAAGGTCGAGGTCGACGAGCATCGCGCCCTCGACGCCCGGGCCCTGGCCCGGTGTATCGAAACCGACCTCGCCCTTGGCCTGCGGCCCTGCGCGATCGTCGCCACGACCGGCACCACGACCACCACCGCCATGGATCCGATCGGTGCTTGCGCCGAGATCGCCGAACGACACCGCATGTGGCTGCACGTCGATGGCGCGATGGCGGGCTCGGCGATGATCCTGCCCGAATGCCGTTCGCTGTGGCACGGGATCGAGGGGGCGGATTCGATCGTGGTCAACCCGCACAAGTGGCTCGGCGCCGCCTTCGACTGTTCGGTTTACTTCGTACGCGACGAGCAGCATCTCGTGCGCGTTATGAGCACCAACCCCAGCTACCTGCGCAGCTCGGTCGACACGCAGGTGAAGAACTACCGCGACTGGGGCCTCGCGTTGGGGCGCCGCTTCCGCGCGTTGAAGCTGTGGAGCCTCATCCGCACGCACGGCACGGCGCGCCTGCAAGCCCGCTTGCGGCGCGACTTGGCGAACGCGAGATGGCTCGCCGAACAAGTCTCCGCTGCTCCACCGTGGCGACTCTTGGCGCCGGTCGCGCTGCAGACTCTGTGCGTGCGGCACGAACCCGAAGGCCTGGCCGGCGACGCGCTCGACGAACACACCCAGCGCTGGCTCGCCAAGGTGCATGCCACCGGCCAGGCCTGGCTGACTCCCGCCCAGCTCGATGGCCGATGGATGGTGCGCATCTCGATCGGCTCGCTCACGACGGAGCGCGAACACGTGGCCGAACTGTGGTCGCTGCTGCAGTACGCGGTCCACTGATCGGCCCACCGGCTACACCGCCGGCGAAGCAATCAGTCGACGCTCGCGCCGACCAACGGCATAAAAGCCGCCGCGTGCACTGGCAAAAAGACGCGGAACGTCGAGCCGCTGCCAGTTCGCTCTCGACCTCGATGCGGCCCCCGTGGCGTTCGATGGTGCTCTTCGCCAGCGTCAGTCCCAGCCCGGTTCCGTTGGCCTTGTTGGTCATCTGGTCGCGACCGAACTGGCGAAACGGCTCGAACATGTGGGCCAGGTCCTGCTTCGAAATGCCGACGCCCGAGTCGACCACTTCGACCATGACCTCGGCCCCCGAATGCCGCGCCCGCAGCTCGATCTGCGTATCCGGGTGGCTGAACTTCGCCGCGTTGTCGAGCAGTCGGCACCAGGTTTCCGTGAGCCGCCGGCCACAGACGAGCACTTGCGGCAGGTCGCGCGGAACGTCGAGGTGCAGGCGATCCCAGCGAGTGGGCGACATGGCTGCGACCGCATCGATCAGCGTCGCCGCCAGGTCCATCGGCTCCATCTCCCAAGCTGCGGTGGACCCCAGCTCGAGCACGTCGTCGACCAACTTGGCGAGCCTTCGGGCTGCGCTGAGGGCAATCGCAGTGAACTCGCGCCGAGATGCACCGTCGGCATCGTCGAGGTCGGTCAGGATTTCCGAGGCGCTCAGGATCTCGGTCATCGGCGTGCGGAACTCGTGCGACACGTTGGTGACGAACTCGGCCTTGGCCGTAGCTGCGGCCAAGGCCGCATCGCGCGACGCGACGAGTTCGCGTTCGGTCTGCTCGCGCTTGCGCACGTTCTCGAGCAGGTGAGCCGTCATGTGGTTGAAGGCGGCACCCAACTCGCCAAACTCGTCGCGGCTGTGAATGGCGACCCGCACGCTGAGATCGCCCTGTCCGACGCGGCGCGTCGCATCGTTCAGCGTGACGATCGGGCCGAGGGTGCGCCGCATCAGCACGAGGCTCGCGAACATCACGAACAGCAGCGTGAACAGCGCCGTGAGCACGAACCACTGTTCGAACGAGCTCGCCACCGCCAGCGCCTCGCGGCGAGAACGAGACTGCACGACCAACAGATCGAGGTCCTACTGGGGCCGCAGGAAGGCGCGCCAATAGCGGACCAGGTGCGGTTCGCCGTTGGAGATCCACTCGGTTGTACCCGACGCCGGCTGCTGCAGCACGCATGCCATCAGAGGAGCGGTGTCCGGCAGGTCGAACGAGTGGAACAGTGTGCGGCCAGCCAGATCGAACACGGCGACTTCGGCTCCCGACCTGCGGAGCTCATCGCGATCGAAGAACCAGTCGGGCCTGCAAATGGCAGCGATCCACGGCGTGTCGTGCACTCCGGGTTTCGCAGCGACGACCATGACCAACTGTGGCGCACGAGCGCTTCTGGTTCTTGGCGCTGACGATCGACTGTTCTTCGAAGGCAACGCCCACGCCAGGATCGTCCAGTTTCCACAGCAGCGGCGCGACGCCGACAGGTGGCTCGAGCGGAGGCACGACGGGTGGTACGATCGCCGGCACGATGGGACCCTGCGGATCAATCGGGGTCACCGCAAGGAAGCTGGCCAACCGCGGCACCTGCGGCTCTGCCCGTCTTCGGCCTCGACCAGGCGACCCCGCATCCGCGACGACCACCGCGGATGGATCCGACGAGTCCCAACTGGATCGCCCACTGAGGTCAGTCGCCGGTTCCATCCGCGTAGTTCAGGTAGCGGTACGACACGCCCCAGGGGTCGCGCTTGCCGCCAAACCCGACCTGGTAGAGCGTCAGCGGCAGCTGGCCTTGGCTTGCCGTGAACGCATCGATCGCGTGCGAGATCGTGACCAGTTCGTGCTTCGCCTTGCCGATGCGCTCGACTCGCAGCGCCGAGACGTACTGCGGCACGCCGATGCTGGCGATGATCGCCAGGATCGCGACGACGATCATGATCTCCATTAGGGTGAACCCTCGTTCGACGGAATCCCCCCGGCATTGGCGCATGCTCGGCGTATCGGTCGCACCCGCAGGAATCCCTGAGTGCTACTGGAGCGAGCAGCTCTTTCGAGCCGGGCAGCAAGCGGCCGTTCTCGAGGCTCGCCGAAGAATCGAAGCGAGAATGAATCGACTCGAGAAACCGTCGACGCTTTCGACACCCGCGGGCACGCGAACCGGCGCGATCCAGCCTCCAGCCTGCGCGCGGCGGACTGGAGGCTGCTCACGAGAATGGTGCCCAGGACAGGACTTGAACCTGCAAGCCCTTTTGGGGCGCTAGCACCTCAAGCTAGTGCGTCTGCCAATTCCGCCACCTGGGCTGGTCGACGAGGCGGAGACCTTAGCGGCAGCAACCCTGTTTTCAACCCCGGCCAGGCCATCGCGGGCCATCGCGGCCACGGCCGGCTCGCCGAACACAAGGAAGACGCACTACCGGAAGTTGGCCATCAGGCGGGCCTGGAAGCGGATGTAGTTGTTCTCGAGCTCCACCTGCAGGCAGACCGCCTTGACGAGCTGGGCCATGGCGCGCAACTCCTGCAGGTGCGCACGATCGTCGGCCGTGAAACTCGTTCGCTCGCGGCGCCACTGTTCGCGCAGGAAGGCCACCACGGCGACTTCGAACTCGCCATCTGGCTTCAACAACGACTCCGGCATGCTCGCCTTGCTAGGGTACTGCGGGAAGCGCGTTCGGCGAATCTGATCTTCCGCGGCGGGGCGACTCTGCAGCAGCCAGTCATTGTCCGGCAGTTCGGTCGCCGCCTCGGCGAACGCCATGTAGTCGTCGAGCACCGGAATGACGTTCTCGCCGTGCAGCCAGATGAGCCCGTTCAGCTCGGATGGCAACTCGCGTTCGGCCGCCTCGAACTCGGGCAGGCGCACCACCGACCGCGTGCCTTCGCTGCCGTAGCGCGTGCGCAGAATGTCCTTGATCAGCGGGCCCGAATTCGAGAGCACGAAGAAGTCGCGGAACACGATCATCGCGATCTCGCCGGTAGCCGGGATCTGCGGGTTCGTGAACTCCGTCACGGGCTCCGGGAAGTTGCCGCCCGCGAACTTGACGGGCAGGTGGTAGACGTTGCGGAAGTTGAAGGTGGTGTAGTACGAGCGCAACATCGTCACCAGCTCTTCGACGAGCGGCGAGCTGTTCGGCCGCAGCCAGAATACCCACGCCACCTGCGGCATCGGCGAGCGCGCCGTAACGGGGACCTGCAGCTCGCCGGTCTTCTCGTCGCGCGACAGGTCGGGCACGTTGCGGCGGAACACGAAGCCGGTGCGCGACAGGAACGCCACCTTGAGCCGATCGATGAGGTCCCTGGTGCCGGTGAGTTGCGTGCCCTGAAAGCTCGCGCGCTTCATGCCGTCGTCGATGAGGTCCTTCTCCGGCTGCTCGAGCGCTTCGAACATCGCATGCAGGAAGTCGCCCGCCGGCATGCGCAGCGCCGCCGCCGCACAGGCATCCGCTGGCACCATGCGCAAGAAGGGATCGAGCCAGTCCTCGCGCCGCTGCTGCTCGGCGCGGTAGAAGGTGCTCTGGAACGGGGTGTGTTGCTTGCTGTTGAGCCCGATCTGCCCGGTCGCCGCGAGCACCTTGTCGGCAAACATGATGCCACCGGTGATCTGCTGCCAGCCCTTGAGGTTGAGGAAGCTGGCCAGCACGCGTTCGTTCATGCTGTCCTTGTCCTGCGGGTTCGGCCAACTCGCGGCGAAGCGACTGAAACCGTCGAACGCGTTGGGCTCGACGACAAACTCGAACGCGTTGGGCGGGTCGACCGAGTTGACGTCGGCCCAACGCTCGATGCGCTTCTGCGCGCCGTCTGTATAGGCGGGCATCTGGCCGATGGGCTCCTCATCGCGATTGCCGTCGATGAGCCGCTGCGACTGCTCGAGCAACAGCTTGTGGTTCGCCAGCATCAACACGTCGAGGTGTCGCTTGACGTAGAAGGTACCGGGTGCTGTGCGCAACTTGACGACCAGCAGGTCGCCTTCCGACGAGACGTCGACGCCATTGTTGCGCAGCTGACTCTGCACGAAGCCGAAGCCAGCCAGTCCGATGGCCGCCTTGACGCGCCAGGTGACACGCGTGTAGCAACACCACCAGGGCTCGCTGAGCGGGCGGGGCGGCGCCTGCGAGTAATCCTGTTGGTAGCCGGCAACGATCACCTCGGTGCCGAACACATCCCGCATGATGTCGAGCCAGCCATCGCTGTCCTTGCGCACCTGCTCAAACGTCTCGCGCGCCTGTTGCAGCGATCTTTCGAGCCCGTCCCGCTTCCAACCCTGCACGAGACTGCCTCGCTCGACATCGGCGAAGCCGCGGGCATCGGCCAGCTCGGGCCAGAACTTCGGCTCCGGAAAGCTCATGAAGTCGGCGGCTAGCCGCAGCTTCCGCCCGAAGAAGTTGACGCCGCGAGGCACCACGTCTCGCAGTTCCGGCAGCGTGCCTTCGAACGGGTTGAAGATGAAAGCCGCGACGAACAGCAGCAGGAAGACCGTCAGCGCAGCGACGGTGATCCCGAGGGCTTTCAACAGGCGGCGGATTCGGCTGGGCTTCGGCTTGCTCATCTTCGCGGAGCGTAGCGGACGGGCAGAGGTCCACGTCGAACGGTTGTAGACGAAGCTCGGCACCGCCTCTTCCCGTTGGTCTGCCCGATGGTCCGATGGTCTGCGCGCCGTTTGCCTTCGTCGCGCTGGCCCGTTCTACTCGGTCTCTTCACCGTGGCCCTCGGCCGGCCCAGACTCCTCTACGCTGCACGCCATGGCTGGTCTCGTTCCCAACGCCCGTTCCCACCGCATCGAGCAGTCGGCGACTCTCGCCATCTCGGCCAAAGCCGCGCGCATGAGGCAAGAAGGCCTCGACGTCGTCTCGCTGGGTGCCGGCGAACCCGACTTTCCGACGCCCGAGCCGATCGCGCAGGCCGGTATTCGGGCCATCGAAGAGGGCAATACGCGCTACACGCCGGCTGCGGGCACGTCCGAGCTACGCGCCGCCGGTGCCAAGTGGCTCGGCCGCACCTTTGGCACCGACTACTCCGCCGAAGAAGTGATGGTCTGCGCAGGTGCCAAAGGCGCCTTGCACATGGCCCTCGACACCGTCGTCGAACCCGGCGACAGCGTGCTCGTCTTGGCACCGCACTGGGTCTCGTATCCTGCTCTCATCAGGATCGCGGATGGGGTGCCGGTCGTGCTGCCAGCCGTGCCCGATCTGGGCTTCGTGCATCCGGCGGCGGCGATCGCCGCCGCCGCCATGCAGCACCGAGCCAAGGGCATCATTCTGAACTTCCCCAACAACCCGTCGGGAGCCGTGCCGACGCGCGCGCAGGTCCAGTCCTTCGTCGACGTCGCCAAAGAGCACGGCATGTGGATCCTCTCGGACGAGATCTACGCGACGCTGCTTTACGACGGTGCCACTCACGTCTCGCCGGCAGTGTTGCCGGGCGGGCGCGAGCGCACGATCCTCGTCAACGGCTTCACCAAGAGCCACACGCTGACGGGGTGGCGCACGAGCTTCATGGCAGCACCGCGCCCGATCATCGACGCCGCGTGCCGCATCCAGAGTCAGGTGCTCGGCAACCCGTGCACGATCAGCCAGGCGGCGACCTTGGCCGCCTGTGAGCAACCGCTGCCCGACGAACAGACGCGCCGCATGCGCGCCTTCGACGAACGCCGCCGGTACCTGGTCGCGGGGATCGCGGGCATTCCCGGCCTGGCACTCACAGCACCGCGCGGCGCCTTCTACGCGCTCGTCGATGCGCGCAAGATCTGCGCCCAGCGCCGCATCGACGACATCGTCGTATGCGAGCAACTACTCGACGAGCACATGCTGGCGGCCGTGCCGGGCAGCGCCTTCGCCATCCCGGGCTTCGTGCGACTTAGCTACGCGGCGTCGATGGAACAACTGCAGATGGCCGTCACCCGGTTGCGCGCCTACGCGGAGGCCAAGTGAACGCCGACGAGAACCGACAGCGTGTGGTGCAAGCGGAGAACCTCGCGGCCCTCTGCGCCGCCGATCACGACTGGGATGTGTTCGCGACGCTGCGCGACGTCAAGGAGCTGCAGACGAAGGACAAGAAGCCGTTCCTCGTTGTCGAACTCGCCGACATGCACGCCGTCGTCGAAGCGAAGATCTGGGAGAATACGCGCGACGCGATGGAGGCCGCTCTGGCCGCGCCGCGACGCGGTCTGGTCAAGGTGCGCGGCCGGGTCAAGGAATGGCAGGGCAAGCCGCAGCTCGTCATCGAGCGCTTGAAAGCGATCGACCCTGGAGAGTCGCCCGAGGGCCTCGACATGGACCAGCTCATCGATCCGGCCTTGGCTCCGGTCGAGGACCTCTGCTGCAAGACGCTCGTCTTCGACATCGAGACGGTGCCCGCTCTCGACCGGCGCGAGCTGCCACCCACGGTCGGCGAAGCGCTGTCGAGCTACGCGCAGCGCAAGGACATGGAGCCCGGCGCCGTCATGGGTCTATCGCCGTTCTTCGGCAAGATCGTCTCACTGGCGGTCGGCGATGGCGACGCCGAGCCGGGCTCTGACGACGTCACGGTTCTCGCGGTGCCTCCCGACGGGCAGACGATCGAGCCCTGTCCGCCGTGGTTGCGACCGATGACCGAAGCCGACCTCTTGCGCGCGTTCTGGGCGCTGGCGAGCCGCGCCGAGACCGTCGTGTCGTTCAACGGCCGCGGCTTCGACGTGCCGTTCCTCGTCACGCGCAGCCTCATCCACGGCATTCCGGCGCGTGTCGATCTCGTCTCGCAGCGCTGGTCGCTGCGGCCACATCTCGATCTGTGGGAACTGCTGAGCCAGCGCGGCGGCCCCAGCAAGCTCGACGTGGTCTGCTGGGCGCTCGGCATCGTGAGCCCCAAGGAAGTCATGGACGGCTCGATGGTGGCGCCGGCCTATGCGCGCGGCGAGATCGTCAAGATCGCCGAGTACAACGCCCACGACGTGCGCGCCACGAGTGCCGTGTATCGCAAGGTGCGCGACCTGGTGCTGCGCTATCGGGGAGATTGGGCGCCGAGCAAGAAGTGATTGCCGGCCCGGGGCCGGCACCCGAGTGCTCCCCTGGTTCGCGCTGCGGGCTGACCACCGTTGGTTGGCCGACCCTGCCCGCACCCTTCGCCGTCGCGGCGGTGGCGCCTCGCCCTCTGCATGGCGGATCGCGAGCTTTCCCCTCTCTCGCACTGGACACGTCTCCGGCCATGGCATGCCGACGTGTTACCCAGGTCTCCGGTTCGGCCCGCGTCATGTAGAAACGGGGTCTCCGGTCCAAACTGTTGCCAACGTATCCGGTCTGCGCCTCTGCACCTCTGCACCCCCTCTTGACTCCTTGATGAACTTCTCGAATTAGTGCGCAATCATGCTAGGTCGACGCCGAACCCAACCGAAGCGCAGCTCGAAGAAGGTCCCGAGGCAGAACCTGCTGCCCTTGCGCCAGCACGGCGGTCGGCGCGCCGGTGCCGGTCGCAAGCCGAACGGTCGACAGGCGCTCGTGGACCACCGCGAGAGGGCGCCGTTGGCGGCGCGGTTTTCAGCCCACGTCACCGTCAAGCTGCAGCATGGGCTGCCGAGGCTTCGTAGCCAGCGCGAGTACGCGGCGCTGCGCCGCGCGTTCGCCGCCGGCTGCGATCGCCGCGGCTTCCGCCTCACCCACTACGCCGTACTCAACGACCACCTGCACTTCCTCGTCGAGGCCCCCAACCGCCTAGCTCTGTCGCGCGGCGTGCAAGGGCTCCTGATCCGCACAGCCAGAGGCCTGAACAAGCTGCTGGCGAACGGCAAGAAGCACGCGGCCGAAGGCCGCGAGGTCAAGGTGCCCGCCGCCATCGACACGTTCACGTCCGCGCCGTGGTTCGATGGCTTCCGCGAACCCATCCACGTTCGCGGCATCGAAGCCGTCGTGCGCCCCGTCACCTTTGCGCACACGTGGCTGCTGACCATCGGCTGGCGCCGCCGCGGCCCGCTTTCCGTGCACGACTTGCCCGCGACAGGCTGACCGGAGTGATGAGCGATCCAGTCGGTCGCCACCTGTCCGTCAGTCACCGCCTGCCCTAGGCCAACAGGCCTGCGCCAGCACCAGCTCCTGCCTCAACTGCCCTCATGGCGCGGGGCCGGCTCCGGCACGAGCACCGCTTCGGGGCGGAACTCGACGCGCGCTTCGAGCACGTCGCCAGCGGGCTTCTGCCCGAGCAACGACAGGTCCATCTCCGTGCCCGCGATACGGAACACCTGACCGCCACCCGCAGCGTGCACTTCACCGCGCGCGCGGATCCACATGCGTCCGGCGCGGTAGCCAGCTTGTACGACCGCCACCGGGACACCATCG
>JBDSBS010000251.1:0-4091 GCA_039921435.1 Planctomycetota bacterium
TCCACTCGTTCACGCTGCCGGGCCTGCGGCTGGATTCGCGGGCAGTGAAACTGGTCCTCTCGCTGAAGCGGGGCGACGCCACGGTGGCGGTCGAGCTTCAGGCCGACCGCGATGTGCGGCAGTGGACGGCATCGGCGGCCTTGCTCGGCGAGCAGGAGACCTGCACCGTCGCGAGGATCGGCGACCCGCTGCTGCAGCAGCTGCTGGATGCGTCTTCGGCGCGGCGCCCGATCGTCGTCGAAGTGCCCGAAACCCACGACTACTGGGTCAAGGCCGCCGGTGCGCACTCGGTCGTGGGCGGGCGCCGCGCGGCGTCGCGACCCGTGTTCCTCGTGCGCGAAGGCGTGCTGCCGGCACCGGTGGAGCCGGTGGCTGCAGAGGCCTGGTCGGCGACGTGGTCTGTGGCCGCACCCGAGGTCGCGGAAGTGACGCAGAACAACGTGATGGCTGTCCTGCGCGGCAGCGAACTCAAGGACCAGTACGTCGTCGTCAGCGCCCACTACGACCACATCGGCACGGGCCCGGCCAAGGATGGCGACACCATCCGCAACGGCGCCGACGACGATGCGTCGGGTACTACCGCGGTGGTGTTGTTGGCCGACGCGATGGCCAAGCTGCCGCCGCCAAAACGCAGCGTGCTGTTCGTTTGTTTTGCCGGCGAAGAACTGCGCCTGCGCGGCTCGGCGGCGTTCTGCGACAAGCCGCCCGTGCCGCTCGAGCAGATCGTCGCCAACGTCAACATCGAGATGATCGGTCGGCCCGAGCCCGGCAACGAGGGCAAGGCGTGGATCACGGGCGACGACCTCAGCGACTTCGCCAAGATCACCGAAGCCGCACTCGAGCGCGCCGGCGTCGGGCTCGTCGAGTTCCAGATGGCGAGTCGCCTGTTCACGCAGAGTGACAACTTCTCGTTCGTGCGGCACGGCATCGTCGCGCACTCGCTGAGCGCAGGCTCGCTGCACGCGGACTACCACCAGCCCGGCGACGAGGTGTCCAAGCTCGACATCCCGCACATGACCAAGATCGTGCGCGGACTGTTCGAAGCCGTGCGCGAGTTCGCGCAGCGCGACGCGGTGCCCGCGTGGAACGAGAAGGGCAAGGAGCGGCTCGGCAAGCTGAAGAAGTAGGCGGAACGTTCGGGCCGCGCGATTTCACTGGAGAGCATTCGGGGTTGCCACGTGCCGCGCCGCCCAGGACTTCTACGTGCGGCTCTACACGGGTTCTGGTTGGTCGCCGATGGTCAAGATCAGCGAGCAATCGGCCGCTTCTCAGGTTGCCTCGAGATCTTCGAGAACCCCGACGATGCCGACGAGGACATCATCCTGTATGCGCGCGGCGTCGGGCGAGTGGTGCACTCCGACCGTTCGGGCGGCGCCGCGATAGTGTTGTATCGCCGGCCGCGGTGAGG
Organism: Planctomycetota bacterium; assembly: GCA_039921435.1. Taxonomy (GTDB): domain Bacteria; phylum Planctomycetota; class UBA1135; order UBA1135; family UBA2386; genus DASVAL01. Next base: position 1,409 of record JBDSBS010000251.1, read on the forward strand.
CTCGGGCCGAACGCGCTGCCGCGCGAACGACGGCGCTCAGTATCAGTATCAGTATCAGTATCAGTATCAGTACCAGTACCCAGGGCGAGTGCCGCGGTCCTTGATGGTCATCGGCGCGAACTCGCGCACGTAGCGCGGCGGCACCGGCGGGTCGAGCGGTTCGTCCTCGACTTCGAGTTGCGCGGTGCAGCGAATGCGCCAGCTCCAGCCCGGTTGCAGGTGGGCGTCGCGGGTCTGCGTGCGCAGCTCGTCGGAGTAGTAGCTGCCGCGTGCGATCGGCATCGGGTGCGGCACGATGCAGATGCAGGCCTGACTGCCGACGAGCTGCCCCTGGTTGTCGAGCACGTCGAGCGAGACCCAGGACTGCACGACGGGCTTGTCGGTCCGGTTCTGGTAGTGGAATCGGCAGCGCACGTAGGCATTGCCGGGGAAGCCATCGAGCGAAATATCGCGCACGGTCACGCGACCGTGGCCCTTGAAGTCGAACACCTGGGGCACCGTGTTCTGTTGGCGAAACACCTGCTGCGCTAGCTGGAAGTCGCGCAGCTCGGATTGGAGCACGTGCTCGGGACGCTCGATATGGACGGGAGTTGCGCACGCAGCGACCAGCAGGAGGGGGATCGCGACCAGTAGGCGGTGTACGTTCATGGCTTTCGGGCGCTGGCAAGGAGTGTTCCAGGCGTTACGACGGAGTGTCGATGGCGTTCTTCCGTTCGCGACGCAAGCGTCAGGCGGATCCCGGTCGACGATGCTGCATGTATGCACGGTAGGTGGAGGAGACGCAGCGCACAACCGGGGGCGGGCGAACGCTCGCGGGGGGGCAGCGATCTGGCGATGCGCTGCGGCTCGCCCTTGACCGGCGACCCTCGGCCCAACATCCTGCGAGGGATGTTCGATTCGCTCGCGAATGCCCTCGGCAAGGCCTACCGCTCCATCGTCGGCCAGAAGGTGCTGACAGAGGCCAACGTCGACGAGGGCATCCGGTCCGTGCGCCAAGCGCTGCTCGAGGCCGACGTCAACTTTCAAGTCGCGAAGGAGTTCGTTGCCGATGTGCGCCAGCGCGTTCTCGGCCAGAAGGTCATCGAGGCGATCGATCCAGGCCAGCAGTTCGTCAAGTGCTTCCACGACGCGTTGACCGAGCTGCTCGGCGGCCAGACGACTGGATTGCCGGTGGCGAGCCAATCGCCGCTCGTGCTCATGATGTGCGGGCTGCAAGGAAGCGGCAAGACCACGACGTGCGCCAAGCTCGGCCTCTGGTTGCGCAAGAACAAGAAGAAGAACCCGCTGCTCGTCGCCGCCGACTTGCAGCGCCCGGCCGCCGTCGAGCAGCTACAGAGCCTCGGCAAGCAGCTCGGCATCGCCGTGCACGCCGAAGGTACCAAGTCCCGCCCGCCCGAAGTCTGCCGCCGCGGCATCGAGTTCGCGAAGGCGCACGGCCACGACGTCGTGATCCTCGACACCGCGGGCCGCCTGCACATCGACGAGCCGCTCATGCGCGAAGTGCAGGAAGTGCACTCGGTGTGCAAGCCGCACGGCACGCTGCTCGTCTGCGACGCGATGCTGGGCCAGGACGCAGTCAATTCGGCCAAGGAGTTCCACGCGCGCCTGCCGCTGCACGGGTTGATCCTGACCAAGGTCGACGGCGATTCGCGCGGCGGTGCGGCGCTGTCGATCGTCAAGGTGACAGGGCGCCCGATCCTGTTCGCCGGTACAGGAGAGAAGCCCGACGACCTCGAGGAGTTCGATCCGTCGCGCATGGCCGGTCGCATTCTCGGCATGGGTGACGTCGTGGGCCTCGTCGAGAAGGCGCAGTCGGTCATCAACGAGAAGGAAGCCGAACAGGCAGCGCGCAAGATGCAGAAGGGTCAATTCAACTTCGAGGACTTCCTCGGGCAGTTGAACATGATCCGCAAGATGGGACCGCTCAAGAAGGTGCTCGGCATGCTGCCCGGGGTGGGCTCGTTGATGAAGGACGTCGACTTCGACGACGGCCACATGCAGCGCATCGAGGCCATCATCCTGTCGATGACGCCGCGCGAGCGACAGCGGCCGGAGATGCTCGATCTGACGCGCCGCCGCCGGCTCGCGGCCGGTTCGGGCAACAATCTCGATGCCGTGAACGGCATGATCAAACAGTTCAAGACCATGCAGGACCTCATGAAACGCATGGGCAAGGGCGGTGGCCTGCCACCTGGTCTCGATGACTTGCTCGGGGGTGCCGGCGGTGCAGGACCACGGCGCGGCGGTGGCCGTCCCGGCGGTTCCGGTGGCTTTTCGGGCGGCGGTGGGCGCGGCTTTCCGGGCGGGTTCCCGGGGCGGCGGCGCCGCTAACCGCTTGCCCAAAATCGTGATGCCCGACGTCGTGGTTCGAAAAACCGCTGGCAAGTGCCGTGGCCATCTGCTTTGCTTCTCGCCCCTTTCGCGGCTCCCCTGACGCACGGAGACAGTTTCCCTTGGCAGTCACGCTTCGTCTCAAACGCTTTGGACGCCTCAACCACCCGACCTATCGGTTGGTGGCGACCGATCCGCGCTTCCCGCGCGACGGCCGCATCATCGAGGCTCTCGGTTATTACCTGCCCCTCATGCCTCGTGCTCAGGAGCAGCTGAAGGTCAACGCCGAGCGCGTGCAGTACTGGCTGTCGGTCGGCGCACGCCCGTCGGAGACCGTCGCCACCATGATCGA
>JBDSBS010000252.1:0-7300 GCA_039921435.1 Planctomycetota bacterium
GAGGCCCGCATGCTCGCGAGAGCCAACCCTTCGAGCCCCGGCGGATCCTGGCCGGCGTCGGCGAACGTCGCCACTGCCCAGTGCACGAGCGGAATGGAAGCGTCCGGCACGAGAACGAATCGGGAGCCGTCCGGTGCCGTGAACGTCACGGGCGACGTCGGTCGCGCGCGGGGTCCTTCGTTTGCCGCGGGGATCGGAACCGATGCGCCCGGCTCTTGTGCGGAGGGTGCGATTGTGAGGCACAGCAAGAGCAGTCCCCGACCAGTCCAACCTCGCGATCCCGCCATGTTCGCTTGCCCCGCAGCGAGTCTACGCGATCGAACCATCGCCGCTGGCTTCGACCACTTCGGCGCGCTGTTGGCGACCGGACCGCGGGCTGGAGACGCCGCGGCGGCTGTCGGCGACGAAGTCGACGATCTCGCGGCAGAGCGGGTTGCGGTGCAAGGTGCTGGCGCGAACCACTTCGAGCCGTTGATGCAGGGTTCCGGCACGCCAGAACAGTAGTCGGAAGACGCGCTTCACGAGAGTCTTCTGTTCGGTCGTGTAGCCGTTCCGGTGCATGCCGACGAGGTTGACTCCGACGAGCTTGGCGCGGTCGCCTTGCACCGTCGCAAACGGCGGTGCATCGTGCGACACCATCGCCCCAGCCCCGACCATCGCGAGCTTGCCGACGCGAGCGAACTGATGGATGCCGACCATAGCGCCGAGGATGGCGCGGTCGCCGATCCAGGTGTGGCCAGCGGCCATGGCGCCGTTCGTGAACACGACGTGGTTGCCGACCGTGGCGTCGTGGCCGAGGTGCGAACCGACGAGCAGCATGTTGTGGTCGCCAATCGTGGTCACGCCTGCGCCGAAGGCCGTGCCGCCGTGGATGGTGACGTGCTCGCGGATGCGATTGTGGTTGCCGATGCGCAGCTTGCCGGTCGGATCCCCTGGCTTGATCTTCTTGTCCTGAGGTTGGCAGCCGACGACGCAGAACGGAAACAGCTCGCAGTCGTCACCGATCCAGGTGTCGCCGTCGACGACCACGTGGGCTGTGAGCCTCGTGCGAGCACCGATCCGTACCTTCGGGCCGATGGTGCAGTAGGGACCGATCTCCACCTCTTTGCCGAGTTGGGCGCCGGGTGCGACGATCGCGGTGGGATGGATGCCCATCGACGGGTGGGTTAGTTCGGGCTCGGCGGGGGGGACCTTGTACCGTCCTATGTCTACCCGAGGCCACGTAACGGCGCTACCCTTGGCTGCTCGCCAGGCCCTTGCTACGAAGGGCTCGATGTCGTCCTTGCCGACGGCGGTTCCGATCGGGACCGTGGTCCGGGGCGGCAAAAATGTGCCGCGCTTTCTTTCCCTCGATGACCCGCGATACCCTGCCGCCGACTGCTCCGTCCCCCTTGCAATCCCAGCCCTTGGAATCCCTGCCTGGCGGGGGCGGGTCGTGACGCGAGTTCACGGCGAATCCGTCGCGCCGGGCATCGCGGTCGGACATGTGTTCTTGCGCGGGTTCGCCGCCGACAACACGGGCCGGCGCATCGCGACCGACGAAATCGAGGCCGAACTCAACCGCCTGCGCGAGGCGCTGCAACGCAGCCGGACTCAGGTCGAGGAGATCAAGCAGAAGCAGGCTGGCAACCTCGGCGAGGCCGAGCTGCGCATCTTCGACGCGCATCTGGCCTACCTCGGCGACGCGATGTTCGTGACCGAGATCGAGTCGCAGGTGATGCGAGAACGCCTGTCGGTGCGCGAGGCGGTGCAGCTCGTGTTCGCCAAGTACGACCGCATCTTCCAGCTCGTCGAGAGCGAGCTGCTGCGGCGCCGCGCCAGCGACTTGCGCGACGTGGCGACTCGCCTGCTGCGCAATCTCGACGTCGACGCGGTGCGCGGCGCTGCGGCACCGACCGGGCCCTACATCCTGGCGGCGCGCAAGCTGACGACCGCGGACATGTTCAACCTCGACAACGAGAAGGTCGACGGCATCGTTGCCGAAGAGGGTGGCATGAGTTCGCACGCAGCCATCCTGGCGCGCGGCATGGGCATCCCGACGGTCACCGGCATCAGAGACCTGCCGCGCCTGCTGCGCGACGGCGACCTCGTCGTGCTCGACGCGACCGCCGGCGAACTCGTGACGTCGCCCGACGACCGCATGTTGGCCGAGTCGACGATCGAAGCGCAGCGCTGGAAGGCGAGTCGCGCGGCCGCGGCAGCACCCGCCGAGTCGTCGCGTCATCAGACCCGCGACGGCACGCTGGTCAGCCTGATGGGTTCTTGCGGCAGTGTCGGGGAAGCCGACCTCGTGCGGACCTTCGGCATGGAGGGCATCGGCGTCTATCGCACGGAGCTGCAGTTCCTCGTCGACAGGGTCCTCGCTGACAGGGGCATGCCGAGCGAGGACTCGCTCGTGGAGGTTTACCGGCGCGTCGTGCAGGCCCAAGGTGGAAGGCCCGTGTCGTTTCGGTTGCTCGACGTGACGGCCGCGACGCTCGAGGTCGGGCAGCGCAACCAAGAACGCAACCCGGCGATGGGCCAGCGCGGTGTGCGCGGTTTGCTCGCCAAGCAGGACGTGATGCGCATGCAGCTGCGTGCGATCCTGCGCGGCGCCGCGTCTGCCAAAGGGGTTGCCGTGTTGGTGCCGTTCGTGACCACCACTTCCGAGCTGCAGCGCGTCAAGTCGGCGTTGCTCGAAGAACGCATCGCGCTCAAGAAGGCGCGCGTGCCATGTGCCGAGGATCTGGCGTTGGCGCCGATCATCGAGGTCCCGGCGGCAGCCATGTCGCTCGGCCCGCTGCTGTTGGAGAGCGATTTCGCGGTCGTCGCAATCGACGATCTGCAGGCGCAGCTGCTGGCGGCCGATCGCGACAACGCCGTCGTGCGCGAGTACCACGAGATGGTGCACCCGGCCGTGTTCGAGACGCTGGCGCGCATGGCCAAGGAAGCCGATCGGCTAGAGAAGCAGCTGGTCTTGTTTGGCGAGAGTGCGGCCGATCCGGTGCGCGTGCCGTTCTACCTCGGTGTCGGCTTCCGCAACTTCTCGATCGCGCCGGTGCGGTTGCGCAGCATGCTCGAGGTCATGTCGCGCTACTCGATCGACGAGTGCCGCCGCATCGCCGCGCGCATCCTCGAGGCGCCGCGCACGCTCGACGTGCAGAAGGTGCTCGTCAACATCGACGTCGGCTGATCCGACTCAACCCTTGGTTGCGGCTGCCGCTGCGCTGAGAGCCTGCCTGTCAGGAAGCGGGCGTCGTCGGGCGCCGCAGCAGGGCAGTGTGGATTGGTCCGGTTCGGCGCAGCTCGCTGCCATAGAGCACGAGGCCGGTCGGCGCGAACGGCTTGTCGCGCAAGGTCTGCCCGACGGTCTGCAGCTGGTCGATCAGAGCCAAGGCACCGAAGGGACTGCGCACACGACCCAGCGTCACGTGCGGCACGAAGCCGCGCTTTTCGTCAGGCACACCGTGGCGTTCGGCGCGTTCGGCGAGTTCGGCGTGCAGCGCCGTCAGTTGCGCGACGTCGCCGCCGAGCTTGGCCCACAGCACCCGCGGCTCACCGCTCGGCGGGAAGTGACCGAGCCCAGCGAGCGAGAGCGAGAGAGTCGGCACTTCGATCGTGCGCACTTCTTCGCGCAGCCCTTCGACGGCCTCGGGTGGCAGGTCGCTGGCGAACACGAGCGTGCAGTGCAGTTGTTGTGCGGGTACCCACTTGACGTCGCCCTTCTTCTTGAAGAGCGCATAGAGGCCGGCCAGGTAGTTGCAGACCGGCAGTGGGAGGTCGAGGGCGACGAAGCAGCGCACGGCGGGATGGTAGGGTAGGACGGGGGCGCATGCTCGTGCTTCTGGCTCGGAGTGCGGGTTGTGCTGATGCGTTCTTCGGGAGGCGAGGAATGCAAAGTGCACTTTGGATTCATCGTCCTTTTCCAAAGTCTCAGGCGCCACGCTGGCTCGCATCGCGATCCAGTTCGCGATCGAGTTCGGTCAACAGCACGTCCGCCGCCAGCGTATCGAACGTCATCGGCGGGCGGATCTTCAGAACGTTGTCGAACGGTCCATCGGTGCCGATCAGAATGCGGCGCTCGCGCAAGCGGTTCTTGATGCGGTTGGCGGCCGCGGTCGCCGGAGTCTTGCGGTCGCGGTCGAGGACGAGTTCGACGCCGAGGAACAGGCCCGCACCGCGCACGTCACCGATGCGTTCGTGCCGCTGCTGCAGCTCGCGCAGGCCATGTAGCAAGTGGTCGCCGGTGCGCGCCGCGTTGCCGGCGAGCCCTTCGTCGTCGAGCACGTCGAGCACGGCGAGACCGGCGGCCATCGCCACCGTGCTGCCGCCGAACGTGCTGAAGAACTCTGGCCCCTTGGCGAACGACGCTGCGACGGCCTCGGTCGTGACCACGGCACCGAGCGGAAAGCCGTTGCCGAGCGGTTTGCCGAGTACGAGCACGTCGGGCACGACGCCGTAGCGTTCGAAGCCGAATGCGTGCGAGCCAGTGCGCCAGAGGGCGGTCTGCACGTCGTCGGCGATGCACAGGCCGCCGGCCGTCCGAACGCGTGCGTAGACGGCCTCGAGAAAGCCGTCGGGCAGGATCAACTGGCCGCCGACGCTCGGCAGGCATTCGCAGAGGTAGCCCGCGAGTCGCTTGCCGCCGGCCTCCAGCGAATTGATCACGCGCGCCACTTCGCTTGCATAGCGCGCGCCGGCATCCGGGCCAGCGAACGCGCCGCGGTAGACGTCGGGCTGCACGGTGACGTGCACCCAGTCCGGCTTCTGCGGCGCGCCCGGTTGCACGAACTTGTAGGGGCTGATCGCCATCGCGCCCGTCGTGTGGCCGTGGTAGCCGTGGTCCATCACGCAGAGGTCGACGGCTCCCGTGTGGGTGCGCGCGAGGCGCAGGGCGAGTTCGTTGGCCTCGCTGCCCGATGCAGTGAAGAAGAAGACCGACAGCCGCTCTGGCAGCATGGCTTGCAGGCGTTCGGCGTAGCGCGTCATGCCCTCGTGCAGATAGCGCGTGTTGGTCGCGAGCAGCGCGGTCTGCTCGGCGATGGCTCGCACGACGCGCGGGTGGCAATGGCCGACGTGCGGCACGTTGTTGTAGGCATCCAGGTAGCGGCGGCCTCTGCGGTCGAACAGCACGTGTCGGTAGCCGCGCACGAGCGCCAGCAGTGCTGTGTAGCTCGTGCGAAGGTTCGTCGGGAAGTGCGCGTTGCGCCGCGTGCGCAGCGACTCGTCGCCGACGTCGCGCCAGACAGCGCGGTCGTCGTCCAGTGACAGCAGTGGCGAGGGATCGGGATACAGGGCGGCGTGGCCTGGCACGTCGTCGGGATCGGCGACGCCGGGTGGCACCTCCGGCAGGTCCGCTGGATCCGCGGCGAGCACTTGCAAGTGCAGATGTGGCGGCCAGCCGCCGTTGTGCTCTGGTGTGCCGAGCGCAGCGAACTGTTCGCCCGCGGCGAGGTGTTGTCCGGGCCGCAACTGGGCGATGCTCGCAGGATTCAGGTGACCGTAGAGAGTGCCGAACGCGCGGCCGTTCGGCAGCGTGTGGCGCAGCACGACGAGGCCGCCGTAGTCGAGTTCGCCGGGACAGTTCATTGCGCGATGTACGATGCCCTCGAGCGGAGCAAAGACCCCGGTGCCCGCCGGTGCGAACAGGTCGATGCCGAGGTGCACGGTGCGGCGGTGGGCGTTGGGTGCGTCGCCGCCGAACGCGGCGCTCGTGTAGATTGGGCGCGGCTCGAGATAGCGGCCGATGCCGAGATTCGTGCCAGCCGCGCGCAGAGCGTCGTCGGTGCGCCGGCCAGCCTGCGCAGCGTCGAAGCGCGTCGGGTCGTCGCCCGCGAGCGGCGACTCGAATGACCAGTCCAGCACCGCGGCAGAGTTCAGTTCCAGACTGGAACCGAGCACGGGTGTGAATGTGCCGCGTCGCTCGCGCAGGAAGTCGTGGACCGCGCGCTGGCTCGGTGCCAACGCGCGACCGACGGCAAGGCGCAGGCGCGAAGCGGCGACGTGCGGGTCGCGACCTTGCAGCATGGGCAACAGGCGGCGGGCGCCTTCTTGGCTGATGACTACGTAGGGATCGTCGGGCCGAAGCCGTTGCTGCACGGCTGCGTTGGTGATGCTCACCGCGAGCCGTGTCGTGATGAGTGGCGCGACCAGCCCGAGCTCGTCGTCGTCGAGCGGCAGCACCTCGTCGTAGCCGCACAAGACGTCGTCGATCGCTTGCAACGGATCGTCGGCGGCCATCGCGACGTAGGTGGCGGCGATCGCCACTTCACCGACGAGCATCGAACGGCAGGCGTCACCAAAGTCGAGAATGCCGGCGACGCGGGGGGCTGCACCTTCGGTCGCGGTGACGAGCAGGTTGTAGTCGTTCGCATCGCCGTGGATGACGGACTGCCGCACGCCGGCAAGTCGCGGCGCGAGGTGGGTCACGAAGCGTCGATGCGCTGCGGCAACGAGGTGGCGCAGCTCGGGAGGTTCGACGGCATCGAGGTGGGCGCCGATCCAGTCGGCGCGGCGCAGGTCCCACCGGAGTTCGCGCGTTGCGTGCGGGTGATCGAAGTCGAGCAGCGCGCGGTCGAGTTTGGCCAGCCGGCGGCCGAGGTCGCGCCGCAGCTCGGGTGCTGCCGGTGGCACGTTCGCGAGCAGTGTGCCCTCGAGCCAGGTCGTCACCCACACGAGTCGTTTGCCCGCTGCGGTCGGCAAGGGGGCGATTGCTCCGCCCGCCCGGGTTCGCACGACGCGCTGCACGGGCAGCTCGGGAGCACGCGCCGCGACATGTTCGAGCAAGGTCACCTGCAGTTCGATCTCGCGCGCGTCGCGTCCGGCGGCAGCGACCTTGATCAGGTGGCGGCGACCGCCGTGCTCGAGGCACAGGTTGAGGTCCATTTCGCCGTGTAGTGGCACAAGCGAGCCGGCGAGACCGAACTGCGATGCGAGCATCGCCGACAGCTCACGGCCGTGATCGGTCAGGAAGGCGACGTTCGTCACGGGCGGCAGTATTCAGGAACGATGCGAAGGAGCAAGGGAGCGCTTCGTGGTGGTTCGGGCCGCAGTTTGGAACCGCCTACCCGTCGCCGCATTGGCGCAGGTGGTCGTGGTTTTTCGTCGACGTCGATGATGTGACCACGGCTGCGCGCGCGGCGGCGAGGAAGCAGGATCCCGAGAACGTCAGCGATGCCGGCCTTGAGCAGGTCGCCGCACTGCGTTCTCGCTTCGCGGCGCCGAGCCCGGCGGAGCAAGTGCCGGTCGTGCGACTCGATAGTGCGCGGCCGTCGGCTGATGTGGTTGGCGAAGTCATGTCCGGTGTGTTCGGCGAGGATGT
>JBDSBS010000253.1:0-2542 GCA_039921435.1 Planctomycetota bacterium
CTTCTGTTCATGACGGGCGCCGGCATCTCGGCCGACTCGGGTGTGCGCACGTTCCGCGACACCGGCGGCCTCTGGGAAGGCCATCGACCCGAAGACGTCGCGACGCCCGAAGCGTGGCAACGTGATCCCGCGCGCGTCTGGCGGTTCTACCAACAACGCCGCGCGCAACTCGGCACCGTCGAGCCCAATGCCGCGCACCACGCGCTCGCAACGCTGCAGCAGCGCCTCGCACCGGCCGGTCATCGCATCACGATCGTCACGCAGAACGTCGACGATCTCCACGAACGTGCCGGCAGTGAGCCCATGCACATGCATGGCGAACTCGCCGTGCTGCGCTGCGAGATCTGCGAGATGCGGCTGTGCGATCTCACGTGCCTCGACAGCGAGCGGTTCCTGCCATGCACCGAGTGCGGCCACGAGCGGCTGCGCCCCGACATCGTGTGGTTTGGCGAAGTGCCTTACCACCTGCCTGAGATCGAGGTGGCGCTGCGTTCCTGCACCCACTTCGTCGCCATCGGTACCAGCGGCACGGTCTGGCCCGCAGCCGGCATGCTGCAAGCTGCGCGCAGCCGAGGCGCGCGAACGTTCGTGCAAGCGCTCGAGCCGCCGCACAACCTCGACCCGCGCGATCACTTCGTCCCCGGGCGAGCAAAGGACGTCGTGCCGCCGCTGCTCGATGGCATCGCCCGCCAGTTGGACCGCGAGTGATGGCCTCGGTGTGCCGCGGCTACTCGACGCGAAACGACGCCACCGGGAACTTCTGATCCTTGCCGAGCAAGCCCGTCGGCAAGTCCCACTCGACGTCGACGGCAGCACCGGCGGCCAACGGCTCGAAGGGCACGAACGCCACGCAACCATCGGCTGTATCCCCGTCCAGCGGTTCGCCCTCGTACACGACGAGCACACCCTCGACCCGTACGCCGTGGTCGTAGACGCGGCACCCCACCGTGCGCAGCACCGGTGCGGTCATGACTCGCGCGAAGTGCAGCGAGAGCGGCATGCCAACGACATCGTCCGGCTTCTTGCCAGCGGCAGCGAGAGCGGCAGCGGCACGCGGCCCCACGTCAGCGACCGCTGCACTGCCCGACACCGCGCTCTGTCCGCGCCGCGGCCAGCACAGCGGCAGGCCCGAACGCGTCGGCAACACGGGCTCGGTGAGGTCGAGCACAAGCGCTTGCTGGTTCTTGTTGGCGCCGAGCAGTCCACGGCCTGGATGCAGCAGGGTATCGCGCCACGCGGGTCGCTTCACCCACTCTGCCACGGCTGCGCTCGCTGTCGCCTGGCGCGACCACAGCAGCGTCTTGCCGAGGGCGGCAGGCGCTGTCGGCAGCTCGACCTTCTCCTTAAGCTTCTTCTTTCGCTGCTGCTCGGCCTTGTCGAGCCGGTCCGCGTAGAACAAGGCCGCCTGCACATCGGCGTCTTCGGCCAGGTAGAAGCCCGTGGGACCGCGGCGCGCCGCAGCCCGCACGTCGTTGACGGCATCGACGATCGTGCGCGCGTCGACGCGTTGGCCGTGCTCCTTGGCCTTGGGGTCGCCGAGCGGATCCGCGATCATGGCCCTGCGCAAGGCATCCCTCTTGGCCCAGAACTCGCGCCACTCGTGGTCGATCTGCGGCAGCGACAACCCCGTGCGGCGCAAGAACTCGGCTTCGACGTCGGGCGGCGTGTGGATGTCCTTCGTCTGGCTCTGCTCCAGTTCGCGCACGAGTTCGGGCCGCCAATGGAACAGGTAGTCGCAGATGGCCCAGGCCTTGACCCGCTGTTCGGTCGTGAACCGTGCGGCGCTGAGCAGCACAAGTTCGCTCGTGCGCGTGTCGCTTTTGGCCCACGCCGACTGCTGCGCGATCTCGCGCCAGGTCTCCATGTCCGGCAAGAGCGGCCGCTGCGTCCACGACGCCGCGGTCCGGGCCTTTTGCTGTTCGATCATGAACGTCAGCGTGCGCCCGAACAGCAAGCCGCAGGCGGCGTGGCCGATGCCCTCCCACAGTCCATCCGCCCTGACTCCGATGGCATCCTGCACGACGCCCCGCACGGCCTGATCGAGCGCTTCGGCGTCGCCGCCGTTGGTCTTGTAGAAGCGCAGCATTCGATCGCCGTCCATGAGGAACGCGAGGTCGACGTCCTTCTTGAGGAACTGCAACCGCGCCGCGTCGAACTGGTCCTTGCACAGGTCGATCACCTTGCCGTAGGCCACGTCGTCGGCGACGAAGACGAGCTCGCGCTGCGCCATCGGCTCGAACGGCGCGCCTTCGGTCGTGCCCAGCAGCGTGTAGCACAGCAGTAGCGCGCGCTCGACGAACTGCCCGACGAGGCGGAGCTGCGCTTCGGGCAGCGTGCCCCAGATCTCGAAGTGCTCGCTGCGGAAGCCGTGGTGACCGATACCAGCGCGCTCGAGCAACGGCTGCGTCTGGCCTTCGATCTTCTGCACGTCGAACTCCTTGCGCAGCAGCCAGTCGACGCCGCCGCGGATCGCGCGCGCGCGGCGCAGCATGCCGAGTTCGACGTCGTTGCCATGGAAACCTTCGAAAGGCGCAAGCGCCAA
>JBDSBS010000254.1:0-3648 GCA_039921435.1 Planctomycetota bacterium
TTCGGCCGGTAGACGGGTGCGCGTGGGCGGAGCGTGCGTCGCAACGAGGTCGGCGGGATCGCGTGCGCCCGACGGTCGCACGAAGCGGCTCGCATGCCCGGGTCCTGGTGCGCGTATGCTCGCCTCGCAAGCATGAGCACTCCAACGCGCCACCTCACCCGCTGCATGGTCGCCGGCATCGTCGCGCTGCTGCCACTTGGCGGCGCTGCGTTCACGATCGTCTGGATGGAGGGCGCGATCTCGGGTTCGTGGCTGAGCCGGCAGAGCTGGTACTTCCCTGGCCTCGGCCTGCTGCTCGCGCTGCTGGCTGTGTACCTGGTCGGCTTGTTCGTCACGACGTTCATCGGTCGCTGGCTGTGGCGCCGCACCGATCGACTGCTCGAAAGTCTGCCGCTGCTCGGCACGCTGTACCAGTCGCTCAAGGAAGTGCTCGGTTACGACACCGGCAAGGAACGGTTCTTCCTCGGTGTGGTCGCGGTCGCCTGCGACGAAGGCCACGAGATCGGGTTCGTTACGGGTGAGTCGCCAGGGCCCGATGGAACGCCGCACAAGCTCGTCTTCGTGCCGAGTTCGCCCAATCCCACCAACGGCCGGCTCATGCTCGTGGCGCCCGGCAAGCTGCAGAAGCTCGATGTGCGCACCGCCGATGCCCTGCGCGCGTTGGTCTCGATGGGCAAGACCTCACTGCAGACCCGACCGCAGGTTTGGTGAACGGGCCGGGACGTAAGCGCGGAGCCTCGCCGCATCTGCCAGCGTGTTGCAATCGAAGGCTGCAGTGTTGATCTTGTCGTGTTGATCTTGTCGAGCTGATCTTGTCGGGCCGATCCTTCGGCGCTCCCCCGCGGGCCTCGAACTCGGTCGCCTGCTTCCCCGGACTACCTACGCATGAAGTGGCTGTCAGAGTTTTGGCGATCATCGGTCGGCGGCAAGGTGACGATGGCCGTGACCGGCATCCTGCTGTTCGGCTTTGTCGTCGCCCACCTGCTCGGCAACCTGCAGCTGTTCGCCGGGTCGCGCGCGATCAATGCCTACGCGGAATTCCTGGCCAGTAAAGGGGGGCTCTTGTGGGCCGCTCGCATCGGCCTGCTTGCCATCTTCACGCTGCACGTGGTCACCGCCATCCGGCTGTCGCGTGCCAACAAGGCCGCACGTCCCGTTGCGTACAGCAAGGAGGCGACGGTACAGGCGACGTTCGCGTCGCGTTCGATGGTCTTCAGCGGCCTCTCGCTGCTGGTGTTCGTGATCTACCACCTGCTGCACTTCACGTTCGGCGTCACCAACCCGGGTCACTTCGCCAGGAAGGGCATGAATGCCGGCGGCCACGACGTCTATGCGATGGTGACCGCGAGCTTCTCGGTGCCGGCCATCGCGATTGCGTACGCCGCGTTCCAGCTCGTGCTCTTCTTGCACCTGCGCCACGGCATCCAGAGCTTTGCCCAGACTCTGGGCCTCAACCACTCGCGCTACACACCCGTCGTCAACATACTGTCGATCGCGCTCGCGGCGCTGATCGCCGGCGGCAACCTGCTGTTGTCCCTCTCCGTGCTGCTGGGCATCGTCAAGGTCGCATCATGAAGCTCGACGCCAAGATTCCTCCCGGTCCGATCCAGGACAAGTGGGATACGCGCCGCTTCGAATTGAAGCTCGTCAATCCCGCCAACAAGCGCAAGTACAAGGTGCTCGTCGTCGGCAGCGGCCTCGCCGGTGCGTCGGCCGCCGCGTCGCTGGCCGAACTCGGCTACCAGGTCGAGTGCTTCTGCTTCCAGGACAGTCCGCGGCGTGCGCACAGCATTGCGGCGCAAGGTGGCATCAACGCGGCCAAGAACTACCGCAACGACGGCGACTCGGTGTGGCGCCTGTTCTACGACACCGTCAAGGGCGGTGACTTCCGCGCCCGCGAGGCCAACGTCTATCGCTTGGCACAACTGAGCGTCAACATCATCGACCAGGCGGTCGCGTCGGGCGTGCCGTTCGCTCGCGAGTACGGCGGTCTGCTCGACAACCGCAGCTTCGGCGGCGCCCAGGTGTCGCGCACGTTCTACGCGCGCGGCCAGACTGGCCAGCAGCTGCTGCTCGGCGCCTACGCAGGTCTGTCGCGGCAGATTGGGCTCGGCACCGTAATGATGTTCGCGCGCACCGAGATGCTCGACTTGGTGCTCGTCGACGGCCACGCCAAGGGCATCGTCGTGCGCGATCTCGTCACGGGCGAGGTGCGTTCGCATGCGGGCGACGCCGTGGTGCTAGCGACGGGCGGCTACGGCCCCGTGTTTTACCTGAGCACCAACGCCAAGGGCTGCAACGTGACGGCGACGTGGCGCGCCTACAAGCGCGGGGCAGGCTTCGCCAACCCGTGCTATACGCAGATCCATCCGACCTGCATTCCGGTCAGCGGTGAGCACCAGAGCAAGTTGACGCTGATGTCGGAGTCGCTGCGCAATGACGGCCGTGTCTGGGTGCCCAAGAAAGAGGGCGACAAGCGCCACGCCGCCGACATCGCCGATGCCGAACGCGACTACTATCTGGAACGCAAGTACCCGAGCTTCGGCAACCTCGCACCGCGCGACATCGCTTCGCGCGCCGCCATGCAGGTCTGCGACGAAGGGCGCGGCATCGGCGACACGGGCCTGGGCGTCTACCTCGACTTCCGCGATTCGATCGCGCGCCTGGGCAAGGACGCGATCGCGGCGCGCTACGGCAACCTGTTCCACATGTACGCGAAGATCACTGCCGAGGATCCGTACTCGCAGCCGATGCGCATCTTCCCGGCCGTGCACTACACGATGGGTGGGCTGTGGGTCGACTACGACCTGCAGTCGACGATCCCGGGCCTGTTCGTGCTCGGCGAAGCCAACTTCAGCGACCACGGCGCCAACCGGCTCGGTGCGTCGGCACTCATGCAAGGGCTTGCCGACGGCTACTTCGTGATTCCGTACACGGTCGGCGGCTACCTCGCGGGGCAGAAGCCAGGGTTGGCCAAGCCCGACCAACCGGAGTTCAAGGCGGTCGCCGCTGGCGTCGCCGACATGACCAAAAAGCTGCTGTCGATCCAGGGGAGGCGCTCGGTCGACGACTTCCACAAAGCACTGGGCAAGATCATGTGGGGCAAGTGTGGCATGGCGCGCAACGAGGCGGGCCTGAAGGAAGCGCTGCGCGAGATTCCGGCCTTGCGCGAGCAGTTCTGGCGCGACGTCAAGGTGCCTGGCAGTGCGGCCACGCTCAACCAGTCGCTCGAACGCGCCGGCCGCGTCGCCGACTTCTTGGAGTTCGGCGAGCTGCTGTGCCGCGACGCGCTCGAACGGCGCGAGTCGTGCGGCGGTCACTTCCGCGAAGAGTGGCAGGACGACGGCGAGGCCAGGCGCGACGACGAGAACTTCTGCCACGCGGCGGTCTGGGAATACCGAGGCCAGTACCAGAAGCCCGTGCGCAACACCGAGCCGCTCGAGTTCGAGAACGTGCACCTGGCGGTGCGCAGCTACAAGTAGCGCCCCTGAAGATCCACCTTGGGCGAGCCTGACATATGAAAGTCACCCTCCACATCTGGCGGCAGAGCAAGCAGAGCACGAAGGCGGACTTCGCGCAGGATGGCAAGATGGTCCGCTACGCGCTGGATCACGTCTCGCCCGACATGTCCTTCCTCGAGATGCTCGA
>JBDSBS010000255.1:0-3329 GCA_039921435.1 Planctomycetota bacterium
GTGCCGCTGGCGCAGGCGGCGCAGTTGCCGTTCGCGAGCACGTTGTGCGGGGCGTGCCGCGATGTGTGTCCGGTCGCGATCGACATTCCGCGGCTGTTGTTGCACCTGCGGCAGCAGGTGCGCGAGGGTTCGGCTGCGACACCGGCGGCGTTGCCAAAGCGCAGCGAACGCGCGGCGATGCGCGTGCTCGCCTGGGTGCTGCGTTCGCCGCGGCGCTATCGGTTCGCGATGGCGGTGGCGCGTTGGTGTCGTTGGCTCGAGCCGCTGCTGCACCGGTTGCCGCCGCTGTCGAGCTGGCGCCAAGGCCGCAGCGTGCCGCGCCTCGCACCGAAGGACCTCCGTACGCTGTGGCGCGAACGGGGCCGACGATGACTGGCGCGCGCGACAGCGTTCTCGGTGCCGTTCGGCAGCACCTGCGCCGCAGTTCCGACGGTCCGGTGGCGGCACCCCCACCGGTTCCGCTGCTGGGCCGCGTCGATCTCGCGGTCCAGGAACGCCTCGAGCAGTTTGCCGAACGCCTGCGCGGCGTCGGTGGCGAACTGCATCTCGGTCTCGACGACGGTGGCTTCGCTGCCGTGCGCACGCTCCTGACGCGCTTCGCCCCGAAGTCGATCGCCACTTCCGATGCGCCCGCCGTCATTGCGTTGCAGCAGCGTACGGAACTGGCGAGTCAACCATGGCTGCCCGCGAACGCCTCGCTCGAGGCCCTGTTCGCCGCCGACCTCGGCGTCACGACCGCTCAGTGGGGCATCGCGGAAACCGGCACGCTCGTGCTCGACAGCGCCCACGAACGCCACCGCCTCGCCTCGCTGCTGCCGCCCGTGCACATTGCGCTGCTGCCCGCGAGCCGCGTGCTCTGCCATATGGGCGAAGTGCTCAAGACTCTCGACCGACCGCTATCCTGCGCCGTGACGTTCGTCACCGGTCCCTCGCGCACAGCCGACATCGAGCTCAAACTCATCGTCGGCGTGCACGGGCCGCGCGAGCTGCATGTGGTCGTGGTGTGAAGATTCACGTTCGCCGTGCGTCGACGCCGTCGCGGGCGCTTGCGTTCACCACGGATCTGCAAAGACGCAGCATGGACTCTGCAACGATCCCATCGCATGCTGCAGCCAGAGGCATTGATGCAATGTGCTTACGCACAGGCTCTGCAAGCCGCCCGTGAACTGACGACGACGGAGCGCTATGTCGTCCTGCCGCTGTTCATGGTCTTCGCCGGTCTACTGGTGCTCGCTGGGGTGAAGGCTATCCGAACCAAGCGGATTCGGGCCAAGTGGACGTCTCGCCACCCCTATGTTCTATGGCAAGCATGGCAAGAAGGAGTGGACGGGCCGCATGGCCGTGTTTCAGGGGGTGGTCCTGTGTGTTGGCGGCACCCTTATGATCCTGCTGCTCGGCATGATCATGATCCTTGGGCGACCTCGTTCTAAACCTGCCGCGCTCAGCGCCCGCCGTACTGCTGCTCGTAGTACGCCTGGTACTCCCCACTGCGCACCCGCTCCCACCACGCCTTGTTCTGCACGTACCAATCCACCGTGTTGCGCAGCCCCGTCTCGAACGTGTGCTTCGGCGTCCAGCCCAGCAGCGCCCGTGCCTTGCTCGAATCCATCGCGTAGCGACGGTCGTGCCCTGGCCGATCCTTGACGTAGTGGATCAGGTCCTCGCCCTTGCCGACCAGCCGCAGGATCTCTTTGACGACGAACAGGTTCTCGCGCTCGGCGTCGCCGCCGAAGTTGTAGACCTCGCCAGCCTTGCCCTTCTCCATCGCCATCTTGATGCCCTCGCAGTGGTCGATGACGTGGATCCAGTCGCGCACGTTCTTGCCGTCGCCGTAGACGGGCAGCTTCTTGCCCTCGAGCGCGTTGGCGATCATCAACGGAATGAGCTTCTCGGGAAACTGGAACGGCCCGTAGTTGTTCGAGCAGCGCGTGATCACGCAGTCCATGTGGTGCGTGTGCACCGCGGCCCGCACCAGCATGTCACTGCCGGCCTTGCTCGCCGAATAGGGCGAGTTGGGTTGGATCGGCGTGTCTTCGGTGAAGTAGCCCCAAGCACCCAGCGAGCCGTAGACCTCGTCGGTGCTGACGTGCACGAAGCGCTTCGTCTTGTAGTAACGGCTCTTGTCGATGAGCACCTGCGTGCCGGTGACGTTCGTGTGCACGAACGCTGTCGCATCGAGCACCGAGCGATCGACGTGGCTCTCGGCGGCGAAGTGCACGACGACGTCGGGCTTGTGTTCGGCGAACACCTTGTCCATCGCGACCGGGTCGGTGATGTCGGCGCGCACGAACGTGTTGCGCGCGTGCTTCTCGACGTCGCGCAGGTTCTCGAGGTTGCCCGCGTAAGTCAGCGCGTCGACGTTGACCACGGCGTGGTCGCTGCCGAGCAGCAGCATGCGGACGAAGTTGGAACCGATGAAGCCGGCGCCGCCGGTGACCAGGATCTTGCTCACGCGATTGTCTCTCTCGGTCTCGTAGTTGTCAGCGTCGCCTTTCTCAGCGTCGCCTTTCTCAGCGTCGCTGTTGCCAGCGTCGCGGTAGTCAGGAACAGGAACTCGTTCAGTATTGCTTGCCACGCAGCGGCCCGGCCGGCCCAGCGGTTCCGCCGGCAGGATCCGCCGTTACCTGCGCCGCATCGTCGAGCTTCAGGTGCCGCGCCAGCGCATCGGTGTAGTGCGGCAGCTTCTTGTCCCGCACAGCCGCGAGCTTCGTCGTGTCGAGCACCGACCACGCCGGCCGCATCGCGGGCCGCTTCAGTTCCGCGCCGGTCTGCGTGCCCACGGGAACGTCGATGCCGGCTGTGCGGAGGATATCGACGGCAAACTGGTGCCACGAACACTGCCCATCGTTGGCCGCGTGGTAGATGCCAGCAGCAGCCTTCGACTCGCACAGGTCCAGCAGCGCTTCGGCGAGGTCGTGCGTCATCGTCGGCCGTCCGACCTGGTCAGTGACGACCTTGAGCGGCTGCCCCGACTTGGCCCGATCGAGGATCGCACGCGGGAAGTTCTTGCCGCCGGGACCAAACACCCAGCTCGTGCGCACGACGTAGAACCCGTCGCGGTCGTGCGCGAGCACGGCTTCTTCGCCGAGGCGCTTGCTGGCCCCGTACACCGACAGTGGCTTGGGCACGGCATCGACCGCGTACGGCACCGTCTGCTTCCCGTCGAAGACGAAGTCCGTGCTCACGTAGACGAGCTTTGCGGAGGCCAGCGCCGCAGCCTCGGCGACCCACGCGGTCGCCAGCCCGTTGATCCGGTACGCGGCCAACGAATCACCTTCGCAGCCGTCGACGTTGGTGATGGCGCCGCAGTGCACGACGCAGCGCGGCTT
>JBDSBS010000256.1:0-4263 GCA_039921435.1 Planctomycetota bacterium
CGCACCATCGGCCCCGCGAACCACGACAGCGACGCCTGCCTGCCTTTGGCCAACAACTGCTGCGCCTTGTCGCGCATGACGGGAAACAGGTCCTGCGGCAACGGCACGTTGAACAGGTCCTGCACATACTGCTGCTGGAACTGCTGCTCCTTGATCTTGTCGAACCTCGCGAACACCTCCCGCGCGTTGTCCTTCGTCACCCGCTCTTTCAACAAGCCCCAGACGTCGAAGTCGAGGTCGATCCAACCGAGCACCGTCGGCACGACTGAAGCGTCGGGTGGAAACCCGACCCAGAACATCATCATGGTGAACCAGTTGCTCATCGCACGTCGCTGCTCGCTCGACAGCGCCTTCACACACGCATCGAGCTTCGGCAATAGCCGGCGGGCGTCGTCGACGTCGAACGGGCTCGTCGCCGGTTGCCAATCGCGATACTGAGGCGATAGGTTGTTGCCGCGCATCTTCGGCAATTCGTCCAGAAGCAACGCAACGCCCTCGACCGAGCCCTGCGATGGCGCGCTGAGCAAGAACAACTGCGCCGCGTTGCCGAGCTCTGGATCGGCGCTCGCGAGGCACTGTCGCGCGATGCGGTGCAAACGCGTCAGGATCGCCGGGTCGACTTGCGCATAGATGTTGTTTGTGACTGCGCGACCCATGTCGCGACGCGCCCATTCCATGACGTAGGCCTTCCACTCGGGCCCACCCTGCTCGGCCTCGTCGACGATCAGCTTGGGGTCGAAGCGCCGACTCAATTGGTTCTGTGGAGCCAGCAGCTGCTCCGTCACCTTCCAGTTCGCATGCCGCAGGTAGGTCGCGGCCACATCGAGCGTGGCCGGGTCGCGCACATTGAACGCCGCCGCCGCTACGAGCCCGCTGAGCCGGTCACTGCTTGCAGCGCCGCGCAGGAAGTCACCGGCTTGCGGCCCACCGACGTACCACAAGAACCCGGCCAAGGCCTGCAGCGATACTGGGTAGGGCCTCGCGGTCTCAGCTGCCTCGAGGCACGCGATGACCTCGGGCACCGCCGGTGCGCCGATCCACAGCAACTGGTCGGACAGCGACTTGTCGATCCGGAACAGGCTCTCGCTGAAGAACTGGCGAGTCTCCATCACTTGCCGCACGAGCTCGCGCGCCTTCTCGCGCAGCGCCTTCTCGCGCTCGACATCCTGGCCCTGCACCGATACCGCCTGAACGGAACCTCGGTCGCCAATCTCGACAATCCAGATCGACTTCGCCGCTTCAGCCAGCAACACCTTCGCTTCCTCCAACTTGCCGAGCTTCTGCAGCAGGGTACCGAGCCGCAAGTTGGCGAACGCACGCCCCTGCGCCGACAGCGTGCTGCCGGAAAGCAGCTCGCGATACATCGTCTCCGCCTTGGCGAGATCGCGCTCCTGTTCCTCGACGGCAATCACGGGCGCCAGTTCGACGTGGACATCCTGGACATCCTTGCCATCCTTGACGTTCTTGACGTTCTTGACGTCCTGAGCCGCGAGCGTCGCGGCGAACAGCAACACGAAGGCGGTGCTTCTCATGATGTGCATCAGAGCCCTGCTTCGACGCGGCCCGGTCCGACTCGGGTCAGTTCGGTGTCAAGCCGATGTCAAGCCGGCTCCGGCCGCGCTGTGGCAGGCCGCGAAACAGGGTCTTCGCGCCACGCAGCAACCGCACCGCCGACGAGCACAGCAGCACCCAACCAGTGGGACAGCAGGCGGTCGAGAGTCGACTTGAGGTGGTGCTCGAGGTCCGGTTCGGGCGAGAGCAGGAATGGGATCGGGATCACCAGCAGGCCGAGCAGCAAGAACAGCACGAGCGGCCGGGCGCCGGCTGCCGCGAACACACCCGCGTCGCGGAATTACGGTTGTTCCAGCGTCGCGTTGGCATCGAGCACGGTCGCTTTCATCTGCCATGGAGCCATGCCGTCCCAGTAGCGACTGCCGGTACTGAGGCTGCCCCAGGCAACCGCCGCGATGGCTGCGAGCACCAAGATGGCGCACAGCACAGCGAGCGGTCGCGACGGAGCGACGAGCGGCGGCAGGGTCACCCGTCTGGTGAGGGCCGCGGCCAACATCATCGCGGCCGGCAGCAGCCAGTCGGGCACGCTCGCGGGCGCGAGCAGCAGGCCGTTGGCGAGTAGCGCGAACCCAGCCAAGCCCAGCACGCGCAAACCAATCGCCGATCGCGAGCGCCTTCATCGCGAAGCGCGCTGCGCCCACCTCGTGGTAGCGGCCGATCTCCTCCTGGCGCCGCGCGACGACCTTGCCGGGCAGCCGCAACGCACCGAGCAGCACATGCGCGCCGAGGCAGAGCAGCAGCAGGTCGGACCACATCCACCGCCTCCCGCACCCTCCTGCGCAGAGTCATCGAGTCATCTGCATGCGAGTTCGCGGCAACGCGCCTCGAGACGGTGGCTCACTGCCGACATCGAGAACTTCGCTGTCACCATGGGGCCCGCATTGTTTGCGACGCTGACCTCGCCATCCACATCGGCGTCGTCGACCTCGTCGCCAGCCCGGCCGCGCCCCCTCACACCCCCGGCTCCGGCTGTTCGACGAGCCGGTAGCCGATGCCGTGCACGGTCAACAGGTGCCGCGGCTGCTTGGGGTCCAGTTCGACCTTCTGCCGCAGGTTGAGCATGTGCGTGTCGATCGTGCGGTCGCCGACGAACTGGTCGCCGCCCCAGACGTCCTTCAAGAACAGGGCCCGCGACACCGCACGGCCGCCGTGCTGCCGCAGCAGGCTCAGCATAGAGGCTTCCTTCGGCGACAGCGTGTGCGTCGCCCCGTCGCGCACGACAGTGAACGCGGCGAGGTCGATGCTCGCAGAGCCGAGCACGAACTGCTGCACACCGGCCGCTTCGGAATGTTCGCGACGCCGCAGCATGGCCTTGACGCGGGCCAGCAGCTCGCGCAGCGAGAACGGCTTGCTGACGTAGTCGTCGGCGCCGAGTTCGAGCCCGAGCACCTTGTCGCCTTCCTCGCCCCGCGCCGTCAGCAGCAGCACGGGCGTGTCGGCATCGCGCTGGCGCAGCTCGCGCAGCAGTTCGAGACCGCTGGGGCCCGGCAGCATCACGTCGAGCACGACGAGGTCGAAACGTTGTTCGCGCAGTGCGGCGCGCGCCTCGTGGCCGTCTGCGGCGAGCTCGACCGCGTGACCTTCGCCGACGAACGCATCGCGCAGCGCCACGCGCAGCGTGCGGTCGTCCTCGACGAGCAGGAGTCGGAAGGTCATGCGGCGTTGTCCATCGGCAGAGTGAAGGTGAAGCAGGCGCCTGGTCCGCCGTCGAGCGGCGCGCAGCAGACCAACTCGCCGTCGAGCCGACGCGCGATCGTGCGCGCCAGGTAGAGACCAATTCCGACCCCCGGCGTGCCGCCGTGTGCGTGCGCCGAGCCGCGCACGAAGCGGGCGAAGATGCGATCCCGTTCGACCTCGGGCACGCCCGAGCCGCGGTCGCGCACTTCCACCATCACGCGAGCACCTTCGTGGCGCATTGCCACGTCGATGCTGCCACCCGCGGCGCCGTACTTGCGCGCATTGTCGAGCACGCACAACAGCGCCTGCACGAACGCGCCGCGGTCGAGCCGCGCGACCACCTGCGCCGCGAGGTGATCGTGCAACGCAACCCGGAGTCCATCGCGTTCGCCAACCGGAGCAAATAGTGCGAGCGTTTCGCCGACGGCCTCGCCGACGTCGACGGGACGCAAGTCATAGGCACGCTCGCCGCGCTCGAGTCGGCCGAGGTCGAGCACGTTCTCGATGAGCACCGACAACCGCCCTGCTTCGCTGGCGAGCATTTTGTAGTACTCCGCTTCGCGGCCTTTGGCGCGGCCTTCGGCGAGCATCTCGCCGAGCAGGCGGATGCTGGCGAGAGGCGTCTTGAGTTCGTGCGTGACCGTCGTCAAGAACTCGGCCTGCGCGCGCACCGCCGCAGCCTCGCGACGCGACGCGCGAAACTGCAGCCACGCCGCCGAAGCGAAGGCGCACAGCAGCACGAGCGTACTCGTCGGCAGGAGCCACGCGTTCTCGCCGAGCGAAGGTCCCACACTCGGTCGCAGCCCGCGCAAGCGCGGCACGCCGGCGAACGAAGGGGCGCCATCGTTCGTCACGGCATCGTTCGTTACGGCATCGTTCGTCACGGCATCGACGAGCCATGGCCATTCGGGCAGCGCCCCGCTGCGGCCGGCGGCGCGCACCGTCGCGAGCCACTCGCCGATCGGCAAGCGCGCGCCGTCGTAGCCGCCATCGTCGCGCGGTATCCACCACAGC